>JAUWYE010000073.1 GCA_030615965.1 Dehalococcoidia bacterium
TCGGATATTTATCCTCTCATGTGCCAAATGCTACAAAATATTTGAAGAGGAAAACGAAGAAGAATATACACATCTTTTGGACATTTTAGGGGAAGACCATAAAAAAATTGTGGGTCATGCAATGATTGATTTTTTGTGTAACAATTTTTTGTCTGAAAAGAGGATTTTAAATTTAGATCTCTCTAATTGCGATAGTGTAGGAGTAAATTCTTGTGGTCTGGGAGTTCAGTTCGTCGCTAAGCTTTTAGAGGGGAAGCCTGTTTACACCTTAGCTGATTCAGTGCGGCAAAGTGGAAATTCTACAACTGAGATTGGCTATCACGGTATTTCTTTAGAAGAAGAGAAATGTGCCGGTTGTAGTCAATGTTATTTAAATTTAACTGGAGGGATTTGTCCTATTACAAACTGCGCCAAAGGGCTCTTGAACGGTCCCTGCGGAGGAGCAACGGATGGAAAGTGTGAGGTGAATTCAAGTTTTGATTGTGCCTGGGTAAAAATTCATGAGCGACTTAAAAAACGAGGGGAAAAGTTCACCTTAGAATCTGTCCAAATAAGAGACTACTCCAGGCCATCCCTGAAACTTAAAAGTGATTTATCCTCGCAAAATCAAACTCTTAGAGGTGAGGGATTTTATGGGGGCCTGCATCCTTTAGAGAAAAAGGAAAAAACCGCGGACAAAAAAATAGAGAGTTTCCCGGAACCCAAAATAGCAGTTATCTTCCTTTCTCAACATGCCGGTAGAAGAGCTGAACCCTCAGTTAGAGTGGGTGATAAAGTAAAAGTTGGGCAGAAAATTGGAGAGGCTGACGGTTTCATTTCCTCTCCTATCCATTCAAGCATCAGCGGGAAGGTTATATCTATAGAGGAGCGGATTCATCCCGCATTTCAAAGAAAAGACTTAGCTATAATAATAGAAAATGATGGAGGGAATAAGTTTGATCCCTTAATTCAACCTTATAAGGATTTTGAGAACTTGCCCAAAGAGACCTTGCTGGAAATAATAAGGAAAAGAGGAATCGTGGGTCTTGGCGGAGCAATGTTTCCAACCCACGTAAAACTTTCCCCTCCTAAAAAGATAGATACTTTAATTGTAAATGGATGCGAATGCGAGCCTTATTTAAATGGCGATAACAGAATTATGATTCAGCATCCAAAAGAGATTTTTGTTGGGATAAGGATAATTCAAGGAATCTTGGGAGTCGCAAGGGTATTTGTAGCAGTCGAGGATAATAAACTTGAGGCTATAACAACTTTAAATAAATTTTTGGATAAATCCTCATCAGTTGAGATAGTTAGCTTGAAAACCAAATATCCTCAAGGTGCGGAGAAAGTATTAATTAAGAGGATTTTAGACAGAGAGGTCCCTAGTAAAGGGCTTCCCTTAGACGTTGGAGTGGTGGTTTCAAATATCGGTACGGTTTTTGCTATTTATCAAGCAGTGGTAGAAGGCATTCCCTTATTTCAAAGAGTTATAACAGTATCCGGAGAAAACTTAGCTAGACCAGGAAACTACTGGGTTAAGATAGGAACTCCATTTAAGGATATTATCGAGTATTGTTTTGATAAAAAAGGGGGAAGATTCTTAAAGGAATATGAGTTAAAAATGGGTGGTCCAATGATGGGGATTTCCCAGACAAGTTTAGACTCATCTGTCATAAAAGGGACGACAGGGTTCGTCGTCCTAAGGAAGCCCCCTGTGAAGGTTTCTGAGGAAAGAGACTGCATAAAATGCGGTCGTTGTGTAGAAGTTTGTCCTATGCAGCTTTATCCGCTTTATTATAGTCTTTATGGAAGGAAAGGTGAGCCGGGAAAGGCAATTAAATACAATGTAGAGGATTGTATGGAATGCAGATGCTGTGAATCCATCTGTTCCTCAAAAATTTCACTTTTAAGTTTCATTAAACAAGAGAAGGAATATGCTTGTAGTTCAAATAAAGCCTGAGGAAGAGATACTCCCAAAAATTTCCTCAAAGAGACTTTTTATCTTTGAATGCCTTGGCTGTCAGGAAGTTTATTTTCCGACGGAAGATGTAGAAAAGTTCATAGATAATTTAAAGGAGGAAATTGTTGGAAAAGCGTCTCTTGATTATCTATGTAATAGGGAATTTGTTAAGGAATACATTGAAGGGTATTCCAAACAAATTAAAAAAGCACAGATACTCCTTGTTTTCTCCTGTGGGGTAGGAGTTCAAATTGTTTCCTCGCTACTGGAAGATAAAATTGTCTACACATGTTGTGATACTCTTTATCTAAATGGTTTCCAAGGACTTACCGTTCAGGAATTTAACTGTGATCAATGTGGGGAGTGCTACCTGAACTATACTGGTGGCCTTTGCCCCATTGCCCAATGTCCCAAGCATCTGCTCAACGGTCCCTGCGGTGGCTCGCAGAATGGTAAATGCGAGGTGGATCCAGATATACCTTGTGTCTGGCAACAGATTGTCGATCGCCTTGCCAAACTAGGACGACTGGATAAATTAGAAGAACTTGTGACACCGAAGAATTGGAGTGTGGGTCTTATATCGGAACCACCAGTCAAAAGGTTTCCCTGAACGTCATTATATTCAGCTAATGTCATTGCAAGCGAAGCAATTGGAGGCGCAATGAAGACGAAAAGTAATTTGGAACGGGTGCTAGAGGCTGAACAGTTTGTTGTCACAGGTGAATTGGGACCACCACAAAGCGCTGACCCTGAGGTGATTAGGAGAAAGGCGAAAATACTCAAAGGCAATGTGGATGCCTTTAATGTCACTGACGGTCAAACTGCTGTAGTGCGCATGGCATCTTGGGCAGCTTGCCTTATCGGTAAAGAGGAGGGTTTAGACCCTATTGTCCAGATGACCTGTCGCGACCGCAATCGCATTGCCCTTCAGATGGATGTTTTGGGTATCGCAGCACTGGGTATAAATAACATGTTGTGTCTCACGGGCGACCACCAGAAATTCGGTAATCATCCTATGGCCAAAGGTGTTTATGATGTTGATTCTATTCAACTGGTTAAGATGGTGAAAGACATGCGGGACGAAAGAAAATTCCAGTGTGGCGAAGAGATGGCAGTTGAGCCTCGTCTTTTCATCGGAGCTGCTGCTAATCCCTTTGCTGACCCTTTCGAGTTCAGGGTGGCACGTCTTGCTAAGAAAGTGACAGCAGGGGCAGATTTCATCCAAACTCAGATTATCTACAATGTAGATAAATTCGCTGAATGGATGAAGATGGTACGGGATAGGGGATTGCATGAGCAAGTGAAGATACTTGCCGGTGTTGCTCCCATAAAGTCAGTGGGTGCCGCAAAATATATGAAGACCAGAGTTCCCGGAATGGATGTGCCTGACAGCATTGTTGAGCGGCTCCAAGGAGTGCCTAAGGAGCAAGTGTCTAAGGAGGGTATCCAGCTTTGCGTTGACATTATCGATCAAGTGCGTCAAATTGAAGGTGTGGCGGGTATTCATCTCATGGCTATTGAATGGGAAGAAGTTGTGCCTGAAATAGTAGAGGCAGCTGGTTTTCTACCTCGCCCCAAATTTGCCCCATAATGAAAAACCGGCATTCTTCATCACATGGTTCCCGGGAGCAAGGTTTTGAGCTTTCCTATAAGCTCGCTCGTGAGCAATTGGCCAAAATCAGCGATATAGAAAAGCAATGCCGTAAAAGCGGTGCGCGGTACGTAGATCCCACTAAGATAATTATTGATTATCTGAATAAGCCATATCACATTACCCTGCCCGATATCGAAATTTCGTTAGAGGATAGCAAAGTGGAGGTTCCGTTAAAGGACAAAATCCTGCTACTTCACTATTTCACTTTGGCAAAGGACACACCTGCTACCGGTATATTGATTACCTATAAACAGCTACCGGGAGGTATTAGCTATTTCCCGGCATTTTCCCAAAGAGCGATAGCCCCTTTTGTAAACCACTTTGGCAAAAATCCCGAGCTGCTAATAAAGGTGGCAGCAAAGTTAGGAGGCCGTGAGGCAGAGTATGGGGATGTGTCTGTGAATGTCAACGCTTTCGACCGTGTGCCCATAACCTTAGTGTTGTGGAGAGGCGATGAGGAGCTTGCTCCCAATGGGAATATATTGTTCGATGCCAATATTTCTGATTATCTTTCCACTGAGGATGTAACTGTGCTTAGCGAAACTATTGTTTGGAAGCTAGTTAAAGACATTCCCTCTACCTAACCTAATAACCGAAGTGCTCCCTCGAAATGACACAAAGCAAAGGGCTGAAAGACGACGGAAGGAGTTGCTGAACAATCACGATAGGCTATATTTGAGTTAGCGTCCCTATTTGTGATATAGTCCAGCCTTTGAGCTACTTTCGGGAAACTAGTTGGGCGTATATTTTGAAGGCAACTATTTCAAACTTTAGACTTTCCCTCTTCACTTTATTCGGGGATAATGTGGCACAATGTGTAACTAGGGTTTGCTAAGAAAGGAATGAGCAATGGCTGAAGAAGACATAATTACATTAAATGTTGATGGTGAGGATATAAAAGCTAGGCAGGGGCAGATGATATTGGAGGCTGCCAGAAGCTCAGGAATTTACATTCCCAGTCTTTGCTACTATCCCGGTCTAAAACCGCTACCCCAGGTAATCCCTGACGAGGCTTGCCAGCTTTGTGTAGTGGAGGCAAACGGCAATATCGTCCTCTCCTGTGTTACTCCCGTCTCTGAGCGAATGGTAGTCAAGACGAAGACACCAAAGGTACAAGAGCTACAGCAAAAAAAGTTACTTGTCATTTTAGCTAGACAACCTACTGGTATCTGCCTTGAGAAAAGGAACTGCGAACTTCAGAAAGCCATCGACTATATTGGTTTAAAGGAGATACCCGTTCATGTTCCTAGGTCTTTAGCTACTTTAGCGGATAATCCTTTCTTCGCCCGTGATTCCAGCTTTTGCATTTTGTGCCATCGCTGTCTTCGGGTCTGCGATGAGATAAGAGGACTTGGGGTGATTGAAACTGCCTTTCCTTGTCAAGTAGCTTGTCCTGCCGGCATAGACATTCCTCGTTATATTCGTCTTATTGCAAAAGGGAGGCCGAGCACTGCCTTGGCAGTGATAAGGGAGAAGGTTCCCTTTCCTGCTGTATTGGGTAGAGTATGTGCTGCCCCCTGTCAGGAGGAATGTCGGCGCGGCCAAGATGTAGATAAAGCATTACACATAAGAATTCTCAAGCGCTTTGCCTCTGATAACGGTGATGATAGCTGGAAAAAACAGGCAAAAGCTCTTCCGTCAACTGGTAAGAGCATAGCGGTAGTTGGGGCGGGGCCGGCAGGGCTCACCTGTGCTTATTATCTGGCCAAGCTGGGACACAAGGTAACTGTGTTCGAAGCTCTCCCCGAGCCGGGTGGAATGATGAGAGTGGGGATTCCTGAATATCGCCTTCCGCGGAACATACTCCGCGACGAGATTCGAGAAATTGAGGCAGCAGGCGTAGAAATCAGGCTAAATACCCGTGTCCAGTCCCTGGATTCCCTTTTTGAGCAGGGGTACCAGGCGATTTTTCTTGCCATCGGTGCTCACGAAGAAATGAAGCTGGGGGTAGAGGGAGAAGACTTGCCTGGGGTAATTGGGTGTGTGGAATTCCTTCGCCGGTTTAATCTGAGGGAGAAAGTGAACTTAGGAGATAGAGTAGGGGTGATTGGTGGAGGAAACGTTGCCATAGATTCTGCACGCGCTGCTTTACGGCTTGGCGCTAGGAGAGTGACCATTTTTTACCGCAGGACAAAGAACGAGATGCCAGCCCAACCGGAAGAGGTAGAACAAGCGTTGGAGGAGGGAGTTGAAATCATCTTTCTCGTTGCTCCTTCGAAGATTTTCAAGGAGAATGATAACCTGAAGCTGGAGTTGATCCGCATGGAGCTAGGAGAGCCTGATGCTAGTGGCAGACGCCGACCTGTTCCTATTAAGGGGACTGAGTTTATCGCTGAGCTTGATACTTTAATTGCTGCCATTGGCGAACAACCAGATGTTCCTACGGGCTTTCAGGTCGAAGTAAAGCGGGGAAATATTTTGAAGGTTAATGAAGACCTAAGCACGAGTCGAGAGGGCGTTTTTGCCGGGGGCGATTGCGAGAGTGGTCCAGCTTTGGTCATCGATGCTATTGCCGCGGGAAGGAAGGCAGCTCAGTTCATTGACCGTTATCTTGGCGGCAAAGGAGATATTACAGAACACCTTGTTCCTGCCGAGGAGGCAATGACTTGGCTAGAAGATGTAACTATGGGGGAAAGATTGGCTAAGCTATCTCACCTTCCACCTGAAACACGTGTTAAAGGCCTTGCCGAGGTGAAGCAGGGTCTGACTTGGGAGACAGCGGTCGCTGAAGCTCAACGCTGCCTCCAGTGCCATGCTATTGCCCCCTTAAATGGGCTAACGCTTTACGAGGTTGGCTGTAAGTTCTGCGGTGCCTGCGTTGATTCCTGTCCTACCTATGCCCTCGTTGATTTGGCTATTCGCGGGCTGGCGGAGCCCGATCGTGTAGTTACCACAATTTGTCCCTATTGTGGTGTTGGCTGTCAACTCAAGCTCGAGGTCAAGGATGGGAAGATAATGGCTTCCATCCCTGATCCAGATGGTGCAGCTAATCATGGGCAGGCATGTGTCAAAGGCCGCTTTGGCATCGCCGAGTTTGTCCATCATCCTGAGAGGTTGACTTCTCCCCTAATAAGAAGGAATGGGGAGCTGAAAGAGGCATCCTGGGATGAAGCACTAGAACTGGTGGCCAGGAAATTGAGAACTTATACAGTGGACGAAGTAGGCGTCATCGCCTCAGCCAAGTGTACTAACGAAGAGAACTATGTCATGCAAAAATTCGCTCGGGCAGTGCTGGGTACTAACAACGTTGACCACTGCGCCCGGCTATGTCATGCCCCTACTGTGGCTGGCCTGGTGCAGAGCTTTGGCAGTGGAGCAATGACTAATTCCATCAATGAAATTGGCGACGCCGCTTGTATTTTGGCTATTGGCACCAATACTACAGAAAACCATCCTGTGATTGGGCTTGAGATAATAAGAG
This sequence comes from Dehalococcoidia bacterium, assembly GCA_030615965.1. Taxonomy (GTDB): domain Bacteria; phylum Chloroflexota; class Dehalococcoidia; order GIF9; family AB-539-J10; genus RBG-13-51-36. The sequence continues at coordinate 7,018 of JAUWYE010000073.1, forward strand.
CAGTAAATGGTGGAGGGAAGCTCATCGTAGCTAACCCCCGCGAGATCGACCTCTGCCGCTTTGCCAGCCTCTGGCTGCAGCATGACCCCGGCACAGATGTCGCCCTGCTCATGGGGGTGATGAGGGTTATAGTTGATGAGGGACTATTTGACTCGGCCTTTATCAAGGATAGATGTGAGAACTTCGATGTTTTCAAAGAGTCGTTAAAGGACTTTGGTCTTGATTTTGTGGAGCAGGTCACTAAGGTGCCACGAGATAAGATAGTAGAAGCTGCTCATATATTTGCTACCAATAGTCCTGCCACCATTCTGTATTCCATGGGCATCACCCAGCATTCCCATGGCACTGACAATGTGCTGGCTACTGCCAACCTGGCAATGCTCACCGGGAATGTAGGCAAGCCCTCAACCGGGGTCAATCCACTCAGAGGTCAGAACAATGTGCAGGGTGCTTGCGATATGGGTGCCTTACCTAACGTCTATCCCGGCTATCAAGCGGTAGCTGATCCAGCTATTAGAGAGAAATTCGAAACTGTCTGGGGGTGTGGATTGCCCCCATCTCCAGGACTGACCTTGGTCGAGATGCTTGAAGCCGCCTACCGCAAAGAGATAAAGGCGCTATATCTGGTTGGTGAGAACCCGGCATTAAGCGATCCTGATGCCCAACATGTTTGGGAGGCGCTGGCTCAACT
>JAUWYE010000015.1 GCA_030615965.1 Dehalococcoidia bacterium
TGCGAACCGATTTAACCACCGCTGAGATGATTAAGTATGCCTCGAATACCTTCTTGGCAACAAAAATTTCATTTATCAATGAGATTGGTAATATCTGTAAATTATTAGGTATCAATACCTATGAGGTAGCTAAAGGTATGGGTTTCGATGACCGTATAGGAAGCAAGCATCTAAATCCGGGAATTGGTTTTGGTGGCTCCTGCCTGCCCAAGGACATTAAAGCACTCATAGCCAAGGCTAAGCAAATAGGCTATGAACCCAGAATTCTGGAGGAGGTCTTACGATTAAATGAAGAGCAATCGAAGAACCTAGTCAACCTGTTAAAGAAGCATTTAACAAACATCAGAGGGAGCAATATCGGCATCCTGGGCTTATCCTTCAAACCGGGCAGCGACGACGTTAGGGAATCCAGAGCTATAAATGTTATTCAGGCTCTCTTACAGGAAGGAGCCAAGGTAAAGGCTTATGACCCCTTAGCTATGGAAAAATTCAGCGAGCTATTCCCCGAAGTAAAATATACTAATACCCAGGAAGTGATGGAGTGTGATGCTACCTTGATACTTACCGAGTGGCCTGAGTTTAACGAGCTTGATTATAAAGGCAAACTGGTGATAGACGGCAGGCTCATACCAAAGGCAAAGGAAGCCAGAATATACGAAGGGATTTGCTGGTAACGAAAATACAATATCGTTTGGCCATTGCTATAATAGATAATGGTGAATTGGTGAGTATCATATTGCCAAGGAGAATTAGGAATGGAAATACTGGTGACAGGTGGAGCTGGGTTCATTGGCAGCCACATTTGCCACAGACTGATAGCCGAAGGTTATCATGTTATTTGCCTGGATAACTTTGACCCCTACTATAGTGTTACTTTAAAGAGACGAAATATTCAATCCCTCTTGACCAACAGCAAGTTTGACCTGGTGGAGGGGGATATCTGCGACCAGAAACTAGTCGAGGGAATCCTTAAACAGGGTATTGATTATGTCTTTCACCTCGCTGCCCAGGCAGGAGTTAGAGCATCAATTGAAAACCCACTGAAGACCCACAGGGTCAATACCACTGGTTTACTCAATATTTTAACTGCCTGCCTCAGCACCGGTGTAAAAAGGATAATAAATACCTCCTCTTCCTCTGTCTATGGAAGAGTCCACTATCTGCCATTTGATGAAGTGCACCCGTTGAACCCAATTTCTCCCTACGGAGTCTCCAAGCTATCCGGAGAGCACTACTGCCAAGTATTCTCTGAACTCTACGGACTCAATATCATCTCACTTCGGCCATTTACCGTCTACGGTCCTAGGATGCGCCCTGATGCTGCCATATCTATCTTTACCCATAAAGCACTAGCTAATGGAACCATTGAAATCTTTGGTGATGGCAGTGCCACCAGAGGTTTCACCTATATAGACGATGTGGTTGAAGCCAGCATACTGGCAATGGAGAGGGGTAAAAGTGAAGCCTATAATGTCGGCAGCAGCGAGCGAGTATCTATTAATGAGCTAGTTGAAAAAATTATAGCCCTCACTGGAAGTAGGAGCAACATAATCCATACGGAGGCGATAAAGGGGGATGTCCAGCATACCTGGGCGAGCATAGATAAAGCAAGAAGGGACCTGGGCTGGGAACCTAAAACAAATATTGACTATGGCTTGGGAAAATATATTGCTTACACTAAGCAAATAGGATAGAGGTGCTTGAGCCAACATCAAAATTCTCCCTCATAAGGTACAGAATGCAAATTAAGGGCGACACCAGAAAACTACTGGCGGCAATCGTATTTTTCATCTCATTCGCCCTATTACTGCGATTCATGGACCTGTACCGAAATGGGATAGAGCAGAATTTCATTTTCTTCTGGTTCCTTATACTGTGTATCTTCACCTCAGTTCTGTATCAAATCTTTAGATTTGGCAATAGTGGGGGATGGCGATGGGCAATCATATTCCAGATTATGCTAGTTATCTTCTTCTTCCAAATCGTTTCACTCCTGCTAACCGATGGCTCTCTATTTTTAGGTGATGATGAGTATGTCCTCTTCTATTCGGCTCAGTATATTGAGGGTCATCCTGACTTCCTTATTGCCGGGCCACAATACTCAAAATGGCCTGTTTCTCAGCTACTGGCTATCCCTACCTCTCAACTTTGTGATATTGAGCTATTTACAGTTTTTAAGTTTCTGCCTTCCATTGTCAGCACTTTAGGAATACTCTTCATATACCTGATAGCCAGGGAAGTGTACGATACGAGAAGAGGTGGGCTTTTAGCTTGTCTCTTATTTGGTTCCCTTTTTATGTTTGGGTTGACACATTCCCGCTTCCACCCTCAGTTTCTGGGATTCTTTTTTCTTCTTGCCTGCCTCTTTGCTTATTTTAAAAGCACAAAAACTGGGTACTCAAATATAAAGTATATCTCTATGGCTATCCTCTTTATGTTTGCTATAATGGCTACCAACTATACCTCTAATGCTTTCTTAGTAGCCTTTTTTATAGTTGCCTTGATATATGGGATGCTAAGAAAATACGTTAAGGAACCTAGTCCCACTACCACAGGTTCTTGGTCTACTAGTTTTACTTTTGTTGCTTTAGCCTTGGTGGCTTGGCTTGCCTATGCAGTGTATATTACTGAGCCTCTTTTCAGTTATGTAACCCGCACCGCTGTGGAGCTGACATCACCAGTAGCTTATGGCACTGTGTCCCGTAGTCTGACGGGGGGACCCATAACTGAACCAACATTAAGAGGCTACATATCTGGCTGGGGACAGGATGCATATGTCTTTATTTTCGGAGCAATGATGCTATATGAAATCTTGTGGGCAAGAAGTTGTAACCATCGGCATACTGACCTGCTGTTTACCTCATGGGGTGGATTTGGACTTTTGGTTTACCTGAGCACGGTTATTTTCCTCGTGGGCGGATTCGGGGCATTAGGCCTTCGACTCCAGATATTTGTATACCCCTTTATCCTTATGATGGTTGCTCACATTATCCTGAGGCTGGGAGGCGGGAAGAGGCGTAAACTACTAGGCCTTCTGCTAATCGGTTTCCTGCTCATAAACGTAGCCTCATTCTCATTTGTGCCTTCAAATCTCGTTGGTTATGCCTCTCAGCCAGTAAGCTACGGCGACGGGAAACAGGAAATTAGAGCTTCAGAATGGCTACCGGGTGACGAGCCGGTAGTGACCGATTACCGGTTTAATACTCCCTTTTGGCACACCAAGGGCACAAAGCCATATATGAGTATTGATGTCTTTGAAGACGACATGCGTGGCCTCAAGAGCTTCTCCTGGCTGTGTCTCACGGACGCCCCAGCCTTTTACGTGTATAGCGAACAATACGGCCACTATTACGGACCTAAGCTGCTAGATGAGCAGACACTTTATGAGATTCCAAATACCCCCTGGCTTAATAAGGCTTATGACAACGGCGAATGGGAGATATATCACATTTCACCATAATCACGGTGATAAACGGTGTCAGAGTGATGACATGAAAAGGTTTGCCAAATGGGTATATTCAAAAACCTGGTAGCCTTCATTGAAGGACGCCTCCAGCTAGATTTGACTTACTATTTCAAGAGTGCCCCCTATCTGGCTGCGGCACAGGCAGTAGCCATAGTCTGTGGCATCCTGCTATCAGTCGCCTTCGCCCGTTTAGTCCCCAAGGAGGTATATGGCCAGTATAACTATTTATTTTCCATTCTGGGAATGCTGATGATACTCACTCTGCCCGGTATGAACACTGCCATCAGCCAGGCAGCCGCCAGGGGCTACGACCAGGTATTTCCTAAGGGAGTGAAGCTGAGGCTGAAGTGGAGCCTGCTGGGCAGCTTGGTTGCCTTTGGCATCGGTGCCTTCTATTACTGGCAGGGTTCATCAACACTGGGTATATGTCTTATGGCTGCTGCCCTGTTCTTCCCTCCTTACTCCACCGGCGAGAGCTACGAGAGCTTCCTCTATGGTAAAAAGAGGTTCGGTAAGGCTTCACTCTATCAGTCAATCGCTAAAGTAGTCTCAATAGCCATCCCCATAGCCGTAATGTTTTACACTAAAGATTTGCTGTGGATTGTTATTGCCTACCTGATTTCCTTCACCGTGATAAATATCTTCTTTTTGCTGCTCACCATCACCAGGGAAAAACTAAATCAGGAGGTAGATAGCGAATCCTTTGCCTTCGGTAAGCACCTCACCGCTCAGGGGGTAATAACCAGTATCAGCGCCCACCTTGATAAGATAATTATCGGCATATTCCTGAGCTTTCAAGCCCTGGCTATCTATAGCATTGCCCTTGTCGCTGAGCATGCCTTCATACCGCTTGTCATCATCCTGACTATGGCTCTACCAAAGTGGGCACCTATGGAAAAGCAGCAAGCCATCACTGCCACTAAAAAGAGAATGCCTTACCTGTTTTTAGGTTATGCCGTCCTGATAGCCATCGGTATCCTGCTTACCCCCTATATCATCCACCTCCTTTATACCACCAAATATTCAGCTTCAATTTTATATGCTCAGCTAATTTTGGTTTCTATACTGCTAGAAATCCCTGGACGCACCTTTATCCAGCTATTCAAATCACAGATGGGGGTAAAGGAGCTTTATAAAATACAGGTATTTACCTCATTATCAAACATAGTTCTACTGATAATATTGGTTCCCCTATTTGGTCTTATGGGAGCTATAATAGCCAGAATAGTAAATAGGGCTGCCGTCAGCGTCATCTCACTGTGGCTGGTCAGGGGATAAACACAGATAGTTGATGCTTGAAATCATATTACTTTGGACTTATCGATAGCATATTCACTATGCATCATTTCTCATCATAATATCTTATATTTATCAGCTTTATTACTCCCTACGTACCTTTGTCGCTCTGACAAATAAAGTGCCAGCTATCGAAGGAAACCTGGTTATTTTGTTACCGCGCCTACCTATAACCTTATCAATCCTAAACCCGCTATTACCTAGCAATCTTTCAAAGGAGTTTTTAGTATAAAAGTGAAGATGTTCGCCGGAGGAGAATCTCCCCTGGTCAAATACTGTTTTACCAAGCAAGAATCTTAGCCTGTTCCAAATAGTGGCCACATTGGGAACAGAGAATATAAAAATCGCTTCATCCTTTCCCACCCTCTGAATTTCCTGCAATGCTCTTTCCAGCAAAAGAAGGTGTTCCAGCACCTCTGAGCAGATAACTACATCAAAATATCCATCTGGAAATGGTATATTCTCGGTAATATCAGCCGCTTTTGCCTCTATCCCCATTCTTTGGGCCAAATCAACCGCAGTTTGTGATATATCTATACCATAAGCATCAAAATGATAAACACTCTTTAGCAGGTGAAGCGTTGTCCCATTACCACAACCGGCATCAAGCACTCTACCCAGCTCATATTTATCGGGTAAAAGATATTTTATGAAGAATAATCTTGCCTCGGCTACACCACTAATGCCAGTGCCACTCTTCTTCACCCTTTCCTGCCAGTACCTTTCGTAAAAATCTTTCATCTACTATCTTCCTTTACACCAGTCGCAAAATAGGCAATTGGCAGCCTATAGGATGACGAGGGATATGGTCTATTTAGCTTGCGGCGCAGATAGTTTATTGCCCTGTCTGTACTATAGCAGGTGTAAAGTATGGGCCAGCAAAACGGTTTTAGTAATGTTGCATGTATGAATGTGGAAAAGAAATAAGCCGTGGTCAGGGGACCGAAGCCCAGATTTTCCACCTCTATCTTGCTAAAGCCACTGTCCGTCAGCAAGCGGTGCAGGGAATAGCCGGTATATCTGAAGTAGTCATAGTAGTCATAGGGGTCAGCGTGAAGTGGATATAGGAAAGGAACAAACATATATAAGGTCCCGCCTCTTTGCAAAACCCGATGAGCTTCAGAGCACAGACCACTAAAGTCATACATATGCTCCAGAAGGTTGAACATCAGGATATACTTGAATGAGCCGTCCTTGAAGGGTAAGTTCCTTTCCAGATCAGTGACAACGTGAGGGTGTCTATCCTGATTAATGTCAACTGCTATCACCTGGCTGTCTTCTTTAAACCTGAGTAGTTCATAGTAAGAATACTGTCGTTCTCCACCGGCACCAAGGTCAAGGATGAGCCCACTCAAGTTCAAATCGCTGGCTTTCATATTAAGCGAAGCCCGGCATATAGTCTTTCCCCCTTTATATCCAAAGAAGACCTTCATTATTCGCTTCATTATATCGGGCGGTGTGGGTTTGGGAATGTATTCTGACTCCAAACTCATTTCCTTCCTATCGCTTATCTAACTCTAGCATCCAATGGGGGGTAAATGCTTTTAACCTCTTTTCGGGATATTTAAACTCCGGACTCTTTCGGGCAACAACCGTTAATTGAACAGAACCGCCATATCTGAGAAGCAGTTTTATAAGCGGAGTTAAAAAACGCAATTGCACCGGGGGTGAAATGACTACCTCAACTACTTTGTATCCTGCTCTTTCCAGTAGAAATTCAAGGCTCTTTCTAGTGTAAGCATAGAGATGTTCAGTCGCTTGGTATGGGACATACCCCTGTTGTAGCTTGAATAGTCTTTGTACCAAGGGGTGAGGTATGGCTGACACGCGTATAAATATTAGTCCATCATCTTTAAGTCTTCCCCAGCATTCCATCAGAAGCTTGTGAGGGGATATAACGTGGTCAAGGATTGAAAAGCACCACACGGCATCAAAGCCAGCCTCGGTAAATTCCCACTTATCCTCTATATTGCATTGAATTACTTTCAAGCCTATAGCCCTGGCAAATTCGACCTCGTTTGGTTTAAGTTCCAACCCCATTGAGCCTTCCCCAAAATAGATGAGATGCCTGCCGTAGGCACAACCTACGTCCAGTATCTTCTTCGTATCTAGTCCATACTTCTGGATTAATAGCTGTAGCCCTTTAGAAATAGCGTTCTTGCCGAAAGATTCTTTACAAATCCGCTCTATTTCCTCCCGGGGCAAAGAGCTATTTAGCAAGGCTGTCTCTTTAATAATATCATAGCTCACAGGTTGGTGCTTTTGTGCCGTCTTCAATCTTACCCCCGCTTTACTGCCTCAACATATAAGCTAAGGCAATATGGCTTGCCATAGAGCTTAAAATTATCGTCTTGTCTTAGCTCTTCTTCTAACTCCCACCATCTTTTTAACATTCTATTCTTGTTTTGAGCAGAGATTATTTTGTTATGGATTTCCTTCAAGGGGTGAATTGTGTAGAAGCGAGAATCCTGAACTTCAAAGCCGGCTTGCTGTAAAAGGGTAGAAAGTTCCACTTCATCGTATTTTCTGTAATAGGCTCTTTCACTAATGAGCACCTTCAGTTTTTCCCTGAAGTATTCTCGCCATTTACTCAAGAATTTCTTATCTGGACGATATTTTGTTAATCCGATAGTGAACAAAAGCCTACCTTCTGGCTTCAGAACCTGATTAATTTCTTCAAATCCGTTTCTCAGCCTCTTCAAACGATAAAAGACCTGGGTAGATACTACTAGGTCGAAAAAGGCAGCGGGGAACACACGTGATAAGTCATAGATATTGGCTACCTCGAGTCTAGCTCTATTACCTATCCTTTGTTGTGCCACCTTTATACTCCTACTATCAATGTCTATGCCCCACAATTCAAAGTTGCACTTCCCCAATACAGGTCGCCATAAGTCACCGGTACCACAGCCGACATCTAACACCTTGGTCTCAGTGTTGGACAAGCTTAAGACCCGCTGCAGTAGATATACCCTAGCAATATCGCCTACTACAGGTTCTCTTGTATCAAACAGCATCACTTATTCTCCTTAAGTCTAATAGAGGGCAATGTTTCTCGGTTTAGTAACTCCAGCAGTTCCCTTATATTAACAAACTTTGCCTGCCTGAGCAGCATATCTAATGAAGCAATAATGCGAAGCTTGTCCACAGACCTTTTCAAACTCCAGTCGTGGAGATAAACTACCAAAAGCTCTATCTCGCCCGAGGTAACAAATAGATGTTTTGGCCTTACTAGACCCGAGATGGTTTTCCCTAAGGACAAGGGTTGCATCGTTGGGATTTCAATGAAAGATGCAGAGTCAGCCAAGACTTTATGCGGTGTTAATAATATTGGGGTAACACTTTGCTGAGGATAACCAGAGGGTGACACCGAGCAATCGTACTGGTAATTATTCCGGGCTAACGCTGTGGCTAGTCTTTCATTAAAAGCAAATCCCCCGGCGCAGAACCCCTGAATATCTAATCCTTGTTCATTCAGCCAGCTACGGTCTTCAAGAAGACGTTTCTCTATATTTGCCACGCTAGTATCATAAGGACCTTTCCACTCCCCGTAGAAGTGGGTATGTTGCTCTACAAGCTGTCCCCATCCGTTTAATTCAAGCAATCGCTCAGACCATTTGTCAGCAGGATAACCTTGCTGCTGGTAAAAGTGGTGTACGGGGGCAAGGGAAAACCATGTAGCATGGATTTTCTTCTTTGTCAAAAAATCAACAAATCTGGAGATATACTGCCACAACTTATCATCGTGAATCGATTCTGTATGGATTGTTAAGCAGACATACCTTTCCTTGCTTCCCATACTACTCCCCTATTTAGATTTCTCAATCTGTACCAACAGAAGACCTTCTTGTTCGGTTCATCTTGTCTGGCGGTGTGGGCTGGGGAATATATTCTGACTCCAAACTCATTTCTTTCCTTCGTCCTTGCCAGTTACAATCTCAATAAATCTAGGCGCAACTGCCTCAAGGGTAAAATTCACTACATTTTGCCTTCCCTCCTGGGCTAGTTCATCTCTCAAAGAAGCATCCCTGAGAGTCCAAACTACGTTGTGACAAAAACTATCAATATCGCCCTGGGGCACAATTAGCTTTTTCTGTTTCTCAGTGAGCAGGGTGTCCATAGTGCCGTGATAGGTGGCGACAAAGGGAGTGCCCATAGCCATAGCTTCCAGCAGAACCCTGGGGAATCCCTCTTGCTCTGAGGGCATAATAAACAGGTCGGCAACCGCATAATAACGAGCAATACCCCTGTTGGAGACATTGCCCACCAGCCTGAGCACCGATTCCAGATGCCTTTCCTTTATCTCCTCCACCAGCTTCTCCCGATATGGTCCATCACCAACAATTAAGAAAACAACCTCTAGGACTTCCTTAGCGACTGTTTCAGCAATTTTCGCTAGGTGATGTGCCCCTTTTCTCGGTGCCAGGTGGTGAACAAATAAGACTACCTGTTTATCTTGAGTAATGCCCAGTTCATTTCTAATCTGCTGTTTTTGATATTTTCTAGGATTAAACCTGTCCAAGTTCACCCAGTTAGGCATTATCTTGATTTTAGCCCTTTTAATACCAAAGTTATCGTGATAATATTCTGCCATGTACGGGCTGCCGGTCACTAAGTAATCAGTGCTCTTGAGCGTCAGGATGAACCGGCAGTCATTAAGTATCTTTCGTTTAATTAACCCCCAGTTGAGCTTCCAGCCATCAACAAAAAAGTCCCTTGCCCGACCACAGTGCCACAGATAGGTAGTACCGCCTAAGATTCTGGTCAATGCCCAGATAAGAGTTACCACCGATGAATAATGGACATAGAATGTTTTATAACCCTTAAAACGGATGTAAGAGAAGACAATAATATGCTCTAACAATCTTAATGGGGGGAGTTTAAACCTCATAGTGTAGATATTGCTTATCTTGGCAAACCTTGGCTTACCTTCACCACTCTCTATTAACAGGAATATGTCTAGTTTCTGGGATACATCACTGAGTAATTCATAGAGGTGGTAGAAGTGCTGTTGCGTATCCTCAGAGTACTCGGGTAGTATATAACACAGTTTATTACTCATCATTTCCCCAGCTTGACTGTCTCGTGCCACATAGATGATAACCTTTCCACAATTTTGTCGGGATTAAAACTTTCAGTAACGTATCGGCGAGCTTCCTCTCCCATTCGCCTGGCCAGTTCCGAATTTTGGATAAGCAGCATCATCTTCTCTGCCAGTGCCTCCGAATTTCTGGGTGGAACTAGAAAGCCATTTATACCATCTCTTATGATATCTCTGGGCCCAGACACATCTGTAGCTATAAGTGCTTTTTTAGCTGCCGCTGCCTCTATCAAAACCCTCCCCAGCCCTTCATAATCTGAAGGCAAAACAAAGAAATCGCAGGCGTGGTAGTAATTTGGAAGATAATCGTGAGAGATATTTCCTAGGAAAGTCACATGGTTAGTTAAGCCCAGTTTTGAAGATAGAGCCTCCAAACTCGCTCTTTCTCCCCCATCCCCGCATATCAGCAACCTTGTACTTGGATGCATCGCGATTACCCTTGACATGGCATCTAGCAGGTTAGGAATGTTTTTCACCTTGGCTAATGCCCCGGCATACAGGATGAGCTTGCCATCTGGTGCTAAATATTGTTGCCTGAGCTTATTTACTTCTGTTGGCGAGAATCTGCTTAATTTAACTAGATTTACGAGCACCGGGATGAGCCATATTCTATCCTGTGGAATCCCATAGCCAGCTATTTTTTCCCTTTGCCCTGAACTCAAAACTCTTACTGTATCTGCTTTTTTAACAATGCACTTCCCCAGTTTGTTAAAGAAGTAATTCTTGATATTTTCCCGAACCCAGTATTCATTATCCAGCGTATCTCCGGGAAGCTGAACATTTAGCGGTATAGAGAACCTTCTCTTCAGCCGGTAGCCTACCAATCCTGCTAGAAATGGGTCTTGAGTGGTAATGATGTCTAGCTTGTTATCGCGGCAAATATGCTTGCCTATGCAGTAAGCATCCCACCACGAAAGCAGCCTCCTTGATGAGGTGGGGTAAACGACTACATTCTTGGAAAGCCTTTTCACCCCCAACCCCATTCTCTTTGGTGAAGTGACCACAATAAACAGGTTAGATACATGTTTGCCGTAGAGGATATGCCTGTCTTGACTATCCCCAATAACCCCCTCTCTATCCATAGCCAGGGTATAGTCTGAGCCAATAATAAGCACATTCATACCACTGACTCCAGCTCCCTTTCCAGAAGAGGTAGATTTTTCTCCCAGGTAAATTTCTGCTTGACCAATGCTAAAGCATTAGCCACCAGTCTATTTCTCAAGTCGTCATTCTTAATTAATTGAGCGAGCTTATCTTTCAATTCACCGATATCGCCCGGGGTTACCAGCAGGCCGGTCTTGCCATCTATTACCACCTCACCAGTTCCCTTGATATTGGTGGCGATAACCGGCACCCGACAAGCCATAGCTTCAATCACCACATGGGGCAATCCTTCATAAACAGAGTTAAGGACGAATATATCAGACTGCTTAAGCAGGCTGAGCACTTCGCTGTGTGCTCTTCGCCCCAGGAAGTCCACCCTATCTCTAATATTCAATTCGGTGGCTAGTGCTTCCAGATTACTCCTTTCTGGTCCATCACCCACTACCCACAGCTTGATGTTTGGATATTCCCCAGCCAGTTCTTTTACTGCCGTTATTATGCCATCTACTGCCTTATGCCGTGCCAGCCTGCCTACAGTAATCAGTAAGTGCCCATTCTTGCTAAGTAAGACCTCCTTAGATAAATCAATGTAATCATCCAGGTTAATTGAATTGTAAACCACCTTCACCTTTTCAGGCTGAACATGATAGTAATTTAGAAGTATGTCTCGCAAAAATTCAGAAGGAACTATTATCCTGTCCACACTATTAAACACAAATCTCTGAAGAGAAATAAGATATTTTATTCTAATGCCGCCTTCTGGAGACTTCAAGAAGTCCTCTAAATATTTGTTGGTCAACCGTCTGTTTGACGCTGCTTCCCAGCTAGCGTCGCCCACAAATCTCAGCGCAATGGGCTTTCGGCATAGTCGGGCAGCCACTAAAGAATCAAGGGCATAGTGAACAGTCCCTTGGGTGTATATCAGGTCATAATCTTTGGCTGCCCTAAATATGTGATACGTCATTAATAAATGATGCCAGAGGAATGTCAGGTAATTAATACCCAGCTTTGGTTTAGGTACCACATAGACATCCTGTGCGGAACCAGCGGCTGGCGCAGCCGTAATTACGCTCACCTGATGTCCCAAGCTACCTAATCTTTCTTTGACCTCAAAACTGTAAGTAGCGGGGCCCCCTGTGTCTGGAGGGAATAATGGAGCGACCAGAAGTATTCTCATAGAGAATGGTACACCTCTTCTATCTTTGGTAATACATCATCCCACTGAAACTTATGTTTCACGGTCTCAAGCCCCTTAGTGATAAACCTACTTCTGACACCTTCGTCAGCAAGTATCTTCTTTACCGCCTCGGCTAGTGCCTCGGAATCTCCGGGCGGAACCAGAAATCCATTTTCACCGTCTTCAATTATATCCAAGATGCCGTCAACTCTAGTCCCTACTACAGGAATGCCACAAGCCATCGCTTCAATCAAGGCTATGCCCAAGCCCTCATGAAGAGATGGCTGTACGAAAATGTCAGCCATGTTCAGGTAAAGAGGTATCTGTTTATGGGATAACGCCCCTAAAAATTTGACCTTATCCCTAAGCCCTAATTCTGAAGCAAGTTTCTCCAAGTCAGTCCGTTGATGCCCGTCACCAATAACCAATAAACTGATTCTGTTATTAAGTTGTGAAAGTAGTGCGATTGCCCTGATTAAGTAGTCAATCCCCTTCACCGGTACCAACCTAGCCACACAAACGACCATGCTTTTGTCAGGCGGTATGTCGAGTTTTTTCCTGGCTTTCTCCTTTCCCATAGGTATAAATTCTGCCATATCAACCCCGTTGGGGACTACTATGACATTTTCAGCGCCACAGCGCTCTGCAAGCGAGGCCAGCTCCCGACTAATTGCATGGACCAAACTGGCACGCTTCAGGCTTAACCGGCTTAGTTTCCTTAGGATAAAGCCGACTGGACTATTACCGAGCCCAGTAGCTAGGGTGGTCCCTTGGATGGTTATGATATGGGGCTTTTTCCGCAATGCCTTCGTGGCAGCACCAGTATAGGCAACCATCGTCTCACCTACCGAATGAAAAACATCGTAGTTTTCTGCTCTATCCAGCGTAAATAACTTCAAAAACATTGGGAAAAAGAGTGTTATTTGAGAGAAATGTTTAAGTCTAAGTGTTCTTATTCTATACACATTAACACCATTAATCACTTCAGACCTAGCTAACTGTTTATCCCACCACCCCGTTATCACATCGACCTTATTCCCTCCCTTAACTAGGTATTCAGCCAGCCGCTGAGCAAATATCTCAGCCCCGCCTATGTAAGGATAGTAATGACCTATCAGTATGGCTACCTTCATTTTGACTATTTCTTACACCCTAGACTATTCATAATCTTCCTATACCGCTCAACCGCTGCCGAATAGCTGTATTCATGTTCTATAAGGGAACGACCATTTTTCGCAACCTTGCTAAGGTTCGGGGAATTTAAAACCCTTATAACATTGTTGGTAATACTTTCTGGAGAATTATTATCCAAGAGAAAGCCAGTTTCGCCGTCTTTTATTACATCCACTATTCCAGCGACGGGCGCTGCCAGTACTGGCGTGCCACAAGCCATTGCCTCTAACATTACGCTGGGTAAGTCCTCCCAATAAGAAGGTATCACTAACAAATCCAATGCATTTAGATATGCCGGGGTTTCATCATGCGGAATCCAGTTACGGATGCTGACTCTAGTGTTTCTATGCTTCTCAATAATTGTTTTGATTTCAGTTAACAGCGTGCCACCGCCAGCTATTGAGAACTCAATATCATTATGCTGTTCCGCGATTAATGGGATAGCCTCTATGAAGTTTATTATTCCTTTCTCCTGACTCAGGCGACCTAGGTATCCGACTACCCTCCCTCTTTTCTCCATATTCCTCTGCACACTAAATAGGGTGGTATCGACAAAGCGAGCCCCCAAGGGCAGTACCTTATCTTGATACTTGCCTAGCTTCTCATTATCAACGCATCCTCTGGTGTGAGGTACGATTAAATCGCAAAGGTAAAAGGCAGTATCTTCCAGCCTCCTTGTTAAACGGTCAAATAAAGAGACAGGTTTACCCCGGATTGTGCCGGTTAGTAGCACCACCCTTTTCCCCAAGACTTTAGCGACCACAATAGGCAGTAGCAGCCAGCCGGTGCCAATATAGGTTATTACCACGTCAACTCGCCTGGAAATCTTGATTAGAGCGATGGACATCTTAATGGGTATTAAGAGTAGCTTAATCAGGTAAAACAGCGTTGACAACCACATCGGATGTAGGGATTGTCTATAATGTAACGCGGTCTTAATATCTATTACATTAATATCCTGTTCCAACGCTATATAGGGAGGCACCCTTGCCGATATCAAATATAGATTCTTGGACACCGACCTGAGCACCCGAAGGACATTGGACAGAAGCACATATAACGTGGGTGTCTCTGAGGGAATCGTCAAGACGCAAATATTAAATTGCTCATCTAAATTTGACTTCATATTCTACCCGCTAACAGATTATCTCTTGTCTGAAATAAGCTTTCTGTATCCCTCGATACATCTCTTAGCCACCGCATCCCAGGTAAATTTCTCGTGAACCTCAGCCTTACCCCTCTCACCCATCCTCCTCGCCTCCTCTGGATTGTCAAGGAAGTATTGAATCTTTCCCTTCAAACTAGCCACATCTCCCGGCGGGATAGTAAAGCCAGTTTCGCCGTCTGTAACTATCTCCTGCATTGCCCTGTTAGCCGTACATATAACCGGTGTGCCACAGGCCATAGATTCAACCAGAACCAGCCCAAAGCTTTCAGGCCAACGGTGATATGTGCCGTAGCAATCAACCCACACCGAGGGCAAAACGGTAACAATGGCAGTGTTATACAAATCAACAAGTTCCGTATCATTTAGATTAAACTGAAAAACAACCTTGTTATTCTTATCAATACTTTTTAGTAAATCTAAATACTTGCTGTCCTTCTTTTTGAATCTCATGCCTCCTGTAACATATAAACATATATCCAATTCCTGAACAGCCTTCACCAGGTTATCAATCCCTTTCCTAGGTTCAATCCGTCCTACAAAAAGCACTTTATCTTTTGGCTGGTTACTATATTTATGAAATGTGGAGGTATCCACACCAGCGTGGATTACCCGATATTTCCTCCTGTATTTGGCGAAATCAATATTGTACGAGTCGTGCGATACCGGTAGGTACAGGTCTACTAATTTACCAACCGGTGAAGCCCATTTAAGTCTTTGTAAGATGCCGCCACCGTGGTCAGTGAGACATACTGGCTTCCGCTTTAACCTAGCATAAAGTATGGCGAGTTGACTAACCAATGTATTGAACTGATGTATGTGCACTATGTCTGCCTTGTCTATTTCTTTGAAAAATAAAGGGGTCAATGGAATCGGATTACCCCTATTGCATATTGGCGCCAATGAGGTAAGTGCCAGGTATTGCTCAATCTTCACTGTTGCTGAGATTTGTTCCGTCTTTCCCCCATCACCAAATACCACTAGGACTATATTAGTATATTTACCAAGTGCTTTGGCTAATTCAAAAGGATAACGCTCCCCACCACCAATCAAGTCTTTTATATAGGTTGGCGATATATGCACTATCTTTATCTTCTGCATATTACCACTTATTACACTATTTGCTGGCATACTCAATTGCTACCCCCCTCTCTTCACTATTCTCTCACTCAGGAACGCTCCTGCCATTAGTAGGAGTCTCAGCTGACGAGAAGTAAGTTCTAGTCAACCACAAGAGACCTTCATTTTAGTCATTCCCTCATCCATTGCTCAGCCTTGGACAAAAGTTTCTTGTAAAGCTTGGGCAGCCTTGGCCTGATCGAAGTATAAACTTCATACAGCATCATGTCGAATAGCAGAAGCAGGAAAGCTTTATAAATATTGCTCCTGAGAAAGACTCTAAATCTAAAGGTTTTCCACCACCATACAATATTCCTCCCAGAAACCTGCGGATATTTCATTATAGATTTTGCTCTATGTATACTTGGGATGTCGCACTTCTTTATCCATCCTCTTTGCTTGCACCATTTCTGTAACTCTGTGCCAGGGTATGGTGTAAAAATTGAAACTGCTAGAAGATCAGGTTTAACCTTGCGGTTTAACGCAACTGTTTCCTGCATCTCCTTTTTGGTCTCCAAGGGGAGCCCCACCATGTTAAAAGAGCCAACATTGAGGCCAGCTTCTTTGGCAGTTCTAAAAGCATCCACTATCTGCTGATTCGTCATCGGTCTGTTTAATACTTCTCTTCGTATTTTCTCACTACCCGATTCGATACCTATACCCAAGTAAAAACAATTGGCATTTTTGAGTAGTGTACATACCTCTCGTGTTACCAGCTCTACCCTGGTGCCACATAAGAAGGGTATATTAAAATTCTTAGGATATTTTTCAGCAAACTCTCTTAGCCATATTGTGCTGGGCGGGAAGATGTCATCTCGGAAAAAAATAGACTTGACGGGATAATTCTCCACCAAGCTGGAGATCTCGCCTAGAACATAATCTACACTGTGGTATCTCAAGTGCCTATAGCTATTGCCATAGAGCTTGCTAAGAAATGGATTTATGCAATATGTACAGCTGAAGGGACACCCTCTTGAAACGATTATATCGGCAGTTCCTGCATTAGCCTCACAGTATGTCTCATACTTGAACAATTCCCTATCAATAATTGGCAGCTTATCTAGGTCTTTGATTAGCGGTCTCACCGGATTTCTGATAATCTCACCTCTCTTTTTGAACCAAAGGTTTCCGGTATCCCTTATCTCTACCCCCTTGTCCATTTTATTAAGCAACTCCGCTAAAGCTAATTCGCCCTCGCCAATGCAGATCATGTCTACACTTTCTTCCGCTATACATTCCTCTGGCGCGACTGTCGGGTGTACACCACCAAAGATAATAGGGATATCGAAATTGCTCCTTAACTCCTTAGCAAGTCTCACACAAAAACGAAACACTCCGCTTCTCACAGAAAAACCGACGAGGTCGGTCTTTGATTCTTTGACTTTCTTCACGCAGTCATCTATTTTCCCTCCCCAGGTGTAGTCCATCAGGTGTATTTCATGCCCCATCTTTCTTAGATATGCGGATAGGGTAGCTATACCAAAGGAAATAGCCTCATGGCCGCCGATATTCGGATACACAAATAAAACCCTTATTACTCACCTCCGCTATTCAGAAGAATTCCTTAGGGTATGTATCCTCGCTTAATTATTTGCCTCCAGTTCTTACCACTAAGAATTAGTACTAAGTATCAGGAATGTAACCCCTACTCCTTCAGACTCGTTCGCCACTGGCATCGTATTTAAAGAAGCCGACACCGTTATTTTCTTGCTTGTTAGTATGACACGTTCCTGACTCAAAACGTTGAACTCCCGGGGCAGGAGTTGGCACATATTTCTTGCCCCGTCACAATCGGGCATAGTTACGAAGAGAAGACTGCCTTCGTGTAAGACCCGGCTCATCTCTTCAACTGCTAAACTCTGAACATTAGTGGAAATATGTTCTAGGGCAGAAATAGAAACTATTACATCAAAGGCACTAGGTTGAAATGGGAGATAACAGGTGTTGGATTGTATAAAATTCACGCGCTGGTCCTTGGCAGCAATGAAACTACGGTCTGAATCAATAGCGTAGACCTTATAGTTCCGTCTTGCTAGCTCGCAGGGGAATAGGCTATCACCACAACCGATGTCCAATATGCGGCGCTTACCGTTTAATAGAGGGCTCCCCAGTATCCAGGAATAGGCCAGGTACTTCTCACTATAGCGCAAGCCGAGCCGAGGTCGTATTTTATTCGCATACCAATTTTCACCATTGAAGACCATATGCGCTAGCATCTCCAAAAGTTTTTGAGCCCGGCATCTGAGCAAAGTTCTGTGCAGTAGGTGATAGATACCCACATCGGGAGGATTTGATACTTTGCCGTTTTTGTTTTCTTCCTGTCTCCGCATCACCTATCTCCCTAGGTTAGTCACTCCTTCCAAAATACTCCTGCCATCAAAACCGAAATCACCTTCAACGCCTAATAAATCTAATATGGTCGGGGCTACATCCATCAGTGCCATCTCTTTTGTAGCACACTTTCTATTTCCAAGGTTTGCCATCAAAAATACCGGTGAATATGCCTTATGACTACCGGGAACAATATTATGGGCTGGAGCCGTGGTGAACAATGAGTCGTGAATTGCCCAGCCAGCACCATAATCTTCTCTCAGGTCAAAAACAATATCAGGGTATTTGGTGATAAACTCCCCGGAATATAATTCTTCCCGGCGGCAAACCCAATTCACCAAGCTTTCTCCTGTCTCTGGCTCCCTTATCTGAGACAGCTCATCAATTATGGCCCTGCGGACTTCCTCATAGTCCAGACCTAATAGGTTCTCTTTTATAATCGTTATGCCACCATAAGAATAGGATTTTATGCCTGACATGTCAGTCACATGAGCCACGGTTCTCTTCCAATCAATAGATAACGGCGAGGTGTAAATTCTTCTCCCGGCAGGAAACACCTTGAGTAGCTTCCTGGCTTTTTCCCCTAGCTCATGCTCGGATATAAAGCGCAGTGCACCCCTTTTCATGCGCTCTATTGCGTAAGTCCAGTTTCTACTGGCAACATTGGTGCCCCTGGATACTAAAAGTCCCTTTTGCCTTAAAATCTCGTTGATATTTACTAGCTTCACTGGTCGCATACCGTGCCCGTGGTCACTGAGAACGATAACCACAGTTTCAGAATCCACAGCATCAATGAACTGACCAATAAAATCATCGTATAGGCAGTAAAAATCTTTTATCACATTTCGGTAAGGATTATCACCCGGATAGCCTGGGTCATTTTCGTCGCAGTATCTCCAGAAGAAGTGTTTTATCAAGTCTAGCGCCGAGGAATATGTGAAAAATAAGTCCCAGTTCTCCTTCCTCAAGATTTTCATCCCAAACTCAGCCTCATCCAAGATTAATCTCTTATTGTCATCAACATACTTCTGAATAAGCTTCTTGCTCTTTGGGAAGCCTTTTATCGTATTCAGGTGTGATAACTCGTACTCCTCTTGGATAGCTTGGGGAAATGACTGGACATCCTCTGCCATAGCCGCCCGAGCTACCATGACCCCGTTAACCCTCCACACGGGATAGGCCAGGTGAGGAAAAAGAATACACACCTTTTTGCCACATTTACCGGCATAATCCCAATAGGTACTCCCACAATGGTTGGTAATACTAGCTTCCTTTGAAAGAAGAGAGCTGGCTTTGTCCAGGGGGTCTATGAAACGCACTATGCCGTGCTTTGCCGGATTAAGCCCGGTGTGGATGCTCGCCCAGGCAGTATCTGAGTCCGGTGGCTGGACAGAGGTCAATCTTACCTCAGGGCTCTCCTGCTTCAGCTTCCTTAGGTTGGGTAGGTCTGATTCAAATCTTGACAGGAGAATTGAGTCCAGGGCATCTATACCAATTATCAGTGCTTTGCTCATCCTAGTGCTTTCCTAAATATTCAAATACGCTACCCCTGACTATATCCTCCAGCTCTATTAATCCCTTGGTAGCGTCCAGAGCTACTATATTATAATCCTTACCCATATTCAGATAGATTTTCCGTCTCTCGGCAAGATAATCCATTGATGGCACATCGCCCTTCCGCTGGTAAGCCAATTCCTCGGGCAAATCTAGAATTAAAACCAGGTCTGGTTTTGGAAATAGGCGAAGGTAACTTCTCAAAGTTTTCTGCGTCTCCTCATCTGAGTAACCATAGTCAACAGCCAGGTCAGCTACCGTATCATGAATATAGCGGTCGCAAACTATAACTTCACCCTGCATTAGAGGAATTCTTACCTTTTGAAAAACCTGAAGGAAGTAATCAAACAGTAGTAAATATTGGTAAGTGGTTAACAGAATAGCATTCTTAGATAGGTTCCTCTTCGTATTAACATAACCAGCATAATCTCTGAACACATCCTTACCCCGGAAAAATAGCGATTTAGCCATAGCCACAAAGGGTTTTATTAGTTTAGGCTCAAACCTAGTCCATACATATCTTGCTTTAATGCCAGACCTTGCCAATGACTCACACAAAGCTTTTGCCTGGGTTGTCTTCCCTGAGCCATCAATGCCTATAAAACATATTAGGGCACCCTTTTTATGCCGCATAACTATAACCTTCAGCTATTACAAGGAAACAAGACCATGGTAGATTTCCTCTAACCTTGCCACTATTTTCTCCCAAGTGTAGGACAGAACCTTATCCCTGGTCTTAACCTCTAGGGTCTTGTGCTTAACCTCATTCAATTTCTGCTCAAATTCCTCTTCACTGTCAATAAAAAATAGCCCGTCCCCCTCGTCAAAAATTCTGGGGAGGGCTCCAAACCTGGTTGAAATAACCGGCAGATTGCATGCCATTGCCTCCATCACTGATAGGGGTAATTCTATACACGCCGTTTTTCTGCCAGTAGGGAAAATATAACAATCCGCCAAGGCATAGATTTCTTCTATATGGTCAAAGTAGGTTCTCCACACCAGACATCCCTTCTCGTTGAGTTCCCTGTAAAGCTTATGCTCCACACTCATAGATTCGCTGCCAACAATTAATACCTGATTATCGCCACCTTGTAATCTCAGCAAAGCCTGGATATTCCTTTTCTTCTTTATAGAGCCAACATGGAGGATTGCAAATTTCCCGTTGTCCACACCATATTTCTGCCTCAATTTGATTTTAGATGCTGAGGAGACAGCTGTAAACTTATTAGCATCTACTCCACTGGCTAGAAATTTAGTTTTGCAACCTAATTTATCAAACATCTCCTCTGTTTCAATTGATTGAGTCAGTACTAGGTCAGGCTTAAATAAGGGAATGAAGTTTTTCGACAATGAAGGAAAGAAGGGGATAAGGGCTGACACCACCACCTTTGCCCCTTTGCAATACGAAGCTAGAGTCTTGGCTATCATCAAGCTCATAATTGATGGACCGGGAATATAATGAATTATCTGCGGGTTAAAACCCTTAGCCTCCTGCCAAAAACTTCTGGATAATACTTTTCTCGGGTTTAATGTAATAACCTCATTATGCTTCGACAGCCGCTGGGCAAAATGAAAAGCAATATTCACCGTCCCTTCATCAAGGTTATTCGAGCATTCTCCTATTAGGCATATCCGCATAGCAGCCCACCAAATTACCTAGTTTCAGATAATACTGAGCTATAGCACCTTTCTATCTTACTGATTATAACCTCCCAGTCGTATGACTCCTCAGCTTGTTTTCTGGCATTAATACCCATCTCTCGCCTCAGTTTATTATCACCTAGTAATGTCAATATAGCCTCAGCCAGCCTTTTTGGTTCTTTGGGTGGTACTAGGAAACCAGTTTCACCGTCCTTCACTACCTCGGAATTACCAGCCACCGAGGTAGCTACGGTTGGTATCCCGCAGGCCATAGCTTCAAGCAATACGGTAGGTAAGCCCTCGTGGTAGGAAGGAAGCACACATACTGCTGCATTCTGGTAGTATGAAAGTAGCTTATCCCGGTTAATGTAGCCAACAAAGGAGAAATTATTATCCAAATCCAGTTGGTGAACTAACCCTTTTAGCTGCTTCTCTAAAGGGCCGTCTCCAGCCAGGATAAATTTCATATCAGGATATTCTTGGCATATATAGGTAGCGCTCCTTATTAAATCGGGCAGGCCCTTTTTGGTAATCAGTGACCCAGAATACAATATATAGGCTTGGTTATGATTCCTATTCCCCGGAATAAAAAACTTGGTATCTACGCCATTATAGATTACTTCAATATCTTTTTTCAGCCCATACCACTCCCGTAATTCCTGAGCACAAGCCTTTGATACAGCAATAACCTTATCAGCGCTTTCCACAATCTTACGGTCAATAGAAACATACATCTTACGAAATGTCTTTCCAACCAGTGAATACGAGTCTATCAAATCAAGATTATCTATGAAACCTTTAACCGTGCCATGTTCAGTAACAACCATAGGTAAGGAGGTTCGAATAAACGGGATAAGTGGGCTGTGCAGGTGGAGGACGTCAAAGTTTGATTCCAACGAGCTGAGCAACTGCTTAATATAGAAGCCATGGGGCTGGAGGTGAAATGGGTATAAAGGTATAAACCGCACCCGGTAGACATCTATATTACCAACCCTGGCATGGTAGGTTCTACTCCATGAGCCACGGGTGATAACCGTAACCTTATGCCCTCTCTGAGCCAACTTCTCAGAGATATTGTAAACATAGGCAGCAACACCGCCGGTTACGGGAGGAAATTGTCCACAAATCATGCCTATCCTCACTTTTCCCTCCTTAAATGTTTGAAGAACATCCTTGCCGATTTTATCATCCCAGCTAACTCGTGAAGCCCATTTCTTCTGAATATATTCCTGAGTGTAATCAGCATATATATCTTCAACTTATTACCTCAACAATCCTTCTTCCTGTGTTACCATCACCGAATGGATGTTGCCAGTCATTCTCTCTGCCGAGCATTATCTCCAAGCATTCAACTATCTTGCTCGGTGAAGTACCAGCCAGGATATTTGAACCAACTTCTATAGTCTCTGGCCTTTCAGTGTTATCACGTAG
>JAUWYE010000099.1 GCA_030615965.1 Dehalococcoidia bacterium
ACTAATCACAAGGTCTATTGAATTATCCTTGAAGGGGAGTTTGGCCGCATTGCCAAACACAAATCGAGCATTATCAACGCCTTTTGCATGGCGTCTTGCAATCTTGACCATTTGCCTGCTGAGATCGATGCCATAGACCTGTAAGCTGGGTGACCTCTTTGCAATCTCTATTGACAAATAGCCTGTTCCCGAACCTAAATCAAGAATAGTCCCGTTTCCCATCTTTCCCACTATGTCATTAGCTATCTTTGTTTCAGGCTTTCGAAGAACTTTTGCCACTGTCACATTGTAGATTATGGCACTAGGGGCTGGGATTGCTTCAGGCCTCCTCAGTACATCCTTGATGAATCTTGTTAGAGACATGCTCATTCCTCGAGCAAGATGTTGCTGAAATCACGCCACAGTGGGAAGTTCACTTCGCCCATCTTAACATATCCTTTGTCCTTAGCAGGACAGATGACTGCGAAATCACAACCTCCGCAAGCCGAACCAGGCCGAGGAAGATTATAATCCACCCCAAGAAAGGAGACAAGCGTGGTATCTGAGCAGGTATTTAAGCGAAGCAGATTTTGAAAGGTATCACTTTAGTGGCGGTTGGGTGTTCCCTGGCTGGATAGGTTTTTCTCAATGGATAAAGCATGAGTTTGGCGACTACCCTCAAAGAGAGATGTTGGTTGAGTTAGGGAGGATGAGCAAGGCGGAGCGTGAAGAGCATACGTGGTTTGGGCTGTATTTGTGGGAGAAGAAAGGGAAAAGGGGTAGTTTGTGAAAGGTGTTGGTTTTCTAGGATATGTGGGGCTGTATGGTATAATAAAAACAGGAATGAGTAGGGGGTGGTAATTTTATTGACAGGATATTAAGTATTGGTATATCTTTTAGGCTACTTCATATAAGTGCAGGTGGAATAATAAATGGAGCTAGTAAAAACGGTACTGCGTTTAAGCCTGTCGGCAGCTTTTAACCCATGGTTTGAGATGAGGAGTATGATCCGGGAGTTAGGGGAGGAGCCGAAGGCGGAAATACAAGAGGCAGCTGTGATAATGGACCTGAAGGAAAAGAAGCAGAGGCTCGCGCTTCATGTTAGGGCTATAGAATTAGAGCAGGAAGGGGTAAGCTCTATTGAAGAGAGCACTGCAGTAGCGTTGGATAAGATGGCGCAAGGTAATAAGGTGTCGAAGTTTCCTGAGGTCAAAACAGTGTGGCATGAGGCAAGATACATAGAACCGTATGCTCTTCCATTTCATGAAATCCTGATTCTTGTTAAGAATCGGTTTCTTCGGGCAAGCGAATTGGCGGATGCGAGCACAGACGTTGGAATCATATTTGACCAAGCTGAAGGCGATATAGTAAAGCATTATCAATTTGGTCCAATGACGAAGGAACAATTGCTGTCAGTGTTTCTAAACTGGCCAAAAGATGGCCTTCCTGACAACTTTATTTTTTTGAGTCTGAAATACGAGCAAAACAAGGCTTTTACGTTCGAACGTGAATATCTAAAAAAGTTTCTTGAAGCCGCGAATGAATGGGAGGTTAATCAAGCTCAATGGGTATTTAGTTACCTACGAGGGGAAGGGGATTAGCAATGTCAATTGATACCATGACTATTAGACGCTTACCCAAACCGAGCGAAGTGGAAGAGGTTCCCGTCGAGTTTCGGTCGGAGGTTGAGGACAGTGGGACGCGTATTTGGGACCAGATAAATAAGTTGTTGCGCACCTTTTTGCACAACTCTGGTTTTCCTCAGCCAAGTGCAGACCCCATACAGCAAAGCTACGAGGAAATGGAAAGGCCCTCATTGGTTGTAGTTGCGACCGGAATAGCGGTACAAGCTGATGAATACGAAGAGAGGTACGGCAGCATTGACTTGGAGTACTATCGAGAGCACATGTCTCCCGAGATGTTTAAGGCATTTGTAAGGCACATAGGATCCATTAAGGGCAGGACGGATCTCAATATTGGTGAGTTTGTGGATGCTCTTGAGGTTTAGGATGCGGTATGTTGCTTGGGTGCAAGGGCTGGACATAGATGAACCGGTATACTTGGATGCAAGCATCCTAGTCGGCAGTCTCATTAGGAAGCATCCTCTTTACGGTAAGTGCGCAAATCTGATAGGGAAACTATTGGCAGACAAGGTTGAGATAATGCTGTCAATGGTCACAGTGGATGAATCAATTTGGATAATGGCCAAACTTGCATATTTTGAAATATATAACCAACCGTGGGATGCTCATTGGAATCCGGGTATATACGCAAGGCGACGTGAAAAAATCTTCCAGTCACATGAGAGTTGGATTAATTCCGTAAGAAAGGCAGTTGAGGACTGGACAAATGCTGGTGCAAAGATTGACGTAGTACCAAAAACCCGTGAATTGTTTAAAGATGTTCTAGACCTTATCCCGGTATATATGAAGGATGTGAAGTTGACGCCGGCAGATGCTATTCACTTAGCACTCGCTCAGAAGCATGCTCGTAGCTTCTTAACTGCTGATTCAGACTTCGATGAAGTACGACAGAATCCGCCAGCGGGAGATCTAGTGGTAGTTAAACTGACGGCATAGCTGGGCAAATTTAGGCGTAAGGAAAAGGTGTGGAAACGGTATGTAGAGTAGTAAGAAGCAGTCAAGAACAACTGAAGGTCGGGAAAAGCCTTCATTCTTGACGGCTGGTGAAGTGGTAAGATAATAAAAAGTGGGGGAGCTGATAATTGCTCCCCCCTTATTCCTATCTATTTACCCTTGAAAAACTTCGTTTTTCATGGGGTACTAGGTAGCAAGTCCCGCCGCTTTCAATATATCTGGAACCACCTCTTCCCGGCCTATAGCCATGACATGAACTCCATCGCATATGGATTCTTTTTCCAGAGTGGCAATCATCCGACCCGCGATTTCTATACCCTTATTGATTGCCTCGCCTTTGGGGGCACTCGCTAAGTCATCAATCAAGTTTTGAGGCACAAAGATGCCGGGGACATTTTCGTTCATATACTTCGCCATCCTGGCTGACACAAGCAGAATGATGCCAGCTAGTATCTTGACCGGGAATTGGCGGGCATATTCCATAAACTTAGCAAATTTGTCCAGGTCATAGATGGCTTGAGTCTGAAAAAATTCGGCACCGGCTTCAACCTTCTTTTCAAACTTGATTAACTGAGGCTCAATCGGGTTTGCTTCAGGTGTGACTATGGCTCCGGCACAGAACTCCACAGCCCCGTCGAGCTCATTCCCTCCCAGGTCTTTGCCCGCTTCCATCTGCCGAATCGTCATCAGCAACTGTGTTGAATCCAGATCGAAAACGCCCTTGGCCTCCTTATGGTCGCCAACTAAAACAGCATCTCCAGTTAGACAGAGGACATTTCTTATGCCTCTGGTGTATGCGAAGAGAAGCTCGGCTTGAAGGGAAAGGCGATTACGGTCGCGGCAAGTCATCTGCAATATAGGCTCACCACCCCGCTCCTTGATGGCCAGACAGCCACCAATGGAGGGAAAGCGCATTACGGAACTCTGGTGGTCAGTGACATTCAGCGCGTCTACTTTATCCTTGAGAAGGTCAATATGGTGGAGCATCTTCTCAATGTTCGTCCCCTTTGGTGGACCGATTTCGCTGGTTATCACAAATTTATCAAATTTGAGAACTTCCCTAAAACTCGGTGCCATAGCTCCTCCTTCATGTAATCCTGGTCGTTCGCGGCCTGGGTGCCACATTGCAATCCCTGGGGGAATGATACTTACGCATCAAATCAAGCCGGCCCTGTTCTTTTAGTCGCTGATATATGAGAGTCCAGCCACAATCCTTTTCTTTATCCACCTCGCACTTACCATTGTCGGTGCCACCACATGGGCCGTTCAGCAAACCTTTGTGACATGCCGTCAAGGGACAGATGCCAGCAGTCTCTCCCAGGACGCACTGACCACACTGGGCACAAACCTCTTGAAAACAGCCCGGACTATCCTCGATGCCTATGAAAAGAGTATCTAGGGCTGGAATGACCGGCTTGTCAATATAGGTACTCAGCTTATGCACTCCTAAAGCACAGGACATGACCAGAATACATTTGGCATTCTGAATGGCTCCATTATTTTCTTTAATAGCTACTTCGGTCATCTCATCACAGGCGGTAGGGATAACTATCCAGCCAGTGACTAGCTTGCCCAGTTCTTGTAGACGCTCCCTCATTTCCAAGACCTCTTCCCTCCCACCAGTTTTAGACATTGTGGCGCATGTGCCACAACCAGCAATATACACCCGGTCAAACCCGTCTAACTGCTGTTCGATTTCCTCAAAAGTCTTTTGTTTAGTAATAGATTTCATGCCTAACCTCCCACGTCAAAAATAAAAATGCAAACTTAAAATTCTAAGCCATTGCGAGCGAAGCGAAGCAATCTCAGCATCAACCTTCGAGATTGCTTCGTCGCCAATGCTCCTCGCAATGACACCCGGTGAATTCTTATCTTCATTTCTCCAAGTCGCATCTTAAGCAACGCTTAGCCTCCTGTCTCGCCTTCTCCTCAGAAAAGCTCAGCTCTATTTCCTTGAAGCTACCTTTCCTCTCCTGGAGAGGGAGATGAGGTGTTTCCGGCCTGAATTGCGGTTCCCAGCTTTCTTCTTCCTCTCCACTTATTTCTTCTTCAATAACGCTGGGCTTCAGGTCATACATCTCGACCCGTGAGATATCGCCCCGGAGATATTTGTCTATGGCGATGGCCCCTCTCCGACCAGCCGCAATAGCTTCTATAACCATGCCTGGCCCGGAGACAAAATCCCCCCCGGCAAAGACCCCGGGAACATTAGTAGCTAATCTGTTTTCATCAACCGCCAGCGTTTCCCACCGAGTACGCTCAAGAGCACTATCCGGGGGTAAAAACGACAGGTCTGGAGCCTGCCCCACAGCAGCAATGACGGTATCCGCCGGAGCAAAAAACTCTGAGCCAGGAATGGGAATTGGGCGGCGGCGTCCACCGGCATCAGGCTCACCCAGCTTCATGTGGACACATTGTAAACCGGTCACTCTCCGGTCGTCGCTTGCCAGACGGGTGGGGCTGACGAGGAAATTAACCTGGACGCCTTCAGCCAGAGTCTCATCATACTCCACCTCAGTTACTGGCATCTCTTCCCGCGACCGACGGTAAAAGATACTCACCTCATCGGCACCAATGCGAAGAGATGTGCGAGAAGAGTCAAGGGCTACATTACCACCGCCGATAACAGCTACCCTGCGTCCAATCTTAATAGACTTACCAAACTTCACATCTCTGAGAAATCTCAAACCATAGTAGAAGCCCTCGATGTCCTCCAATTCTCCGGGTATACCAATAATCTGGCTCTTTTGAGCCCCAGCGGCAATAAAGACAGCTTCAAAGCCACTATCTCTGATATCTTCTATGGTGAAATTTACGTTGATTGGCGTGTCGTATTTTATTTCCACTCCCCGCTTGGCGATATAACCTATCTCCTCTTCAATAACTTCCCGCGGCAAGCGGAAGTCAGGTATAGCTACCGAGAGCATACCTCCGCCTAGGGGGAGGGCTTCGAAGACCGTGACAGGATAGCCCATCTGAGCCAGAAAGTAGGCGCAGGACAACCCTGTAGGTCCCGCTCCTACCACTGCTACTTTTTGGCTGTGAGTCCGGGGGAAGGGTTCTGGTGAAGGTAATTCCCTAACGTGGTCAAAATACCAGTCGGCGGCAAAGCGCTTGAGCGCCCTGATAGCTACGGAGTCGTCGAGTTCCCCGCGGCGGCACCTTCCCTCGCAGGGGTGATGACAGATGCGGCCGCAAATAGCAGGGAAGGGATTACGCTCCCTGATGGTGTTGACAGCCTCCAGGTATTCACCATCGGCAATTTGAGCTACATATTTGGGGATATTGATGCCCACCGGGCAGGTATGCTGACATGGTGATATCATAAGGGCATCGCAGACGGCGGCTGCACATTTTTTCTCCTGTATGTGAGTTTCATATTCGTCTCTGAAGTAATCGAGGGTGGTAAGGA
This sequence comes from Dehalococcoidia bacterium, assembly GCA_030615965.1. Taxonomy (GTDB): domain Bacteria; phylum Chloroflexota; class Dehalococcoidia; order GIF9; family AB-539-J10; genus RBG-13-51-36. The sequence goes on from JAUWYE010000099.1 coordinate 5,989, forward strand.
CAGGATTAGGCGCGCTTTGACCC
>JAUWYE010000102.1 GCA_030615965.1 Dehalococcoidia bacterium
CTCATTTAAGCATCCTGCAAATAATGAGAGAGATAATCAGTACGTAAGGATAAAAAGTTAACGGAAACAACTCAATAAAACAGTATAGAGTTCAATGTCAAGAAAATGTACGGATGGCGCTCTCGAATAGGTATAATTGTACCTTCCTCTAATACCACAATGGAGTCAGAATTTTGGACTTACGCTCCTGAGGAAGTTTCTGTTCACACTTCCAGATTGCCGTTAAGAAGGGTAACGGAGAAGGAGTTAGTTGATATGGCAAACGAAGCTGAAAAATGTGCCAAGCTCCTCTCTGATGCCAAGGTTGATGTAATTGTCTATGGGTGCACTACGGGAAGTCTGATTAAGAGGAAGGGATATGATAAAGAGATTGAGGCGAGGATAAATGAGGCCACTGGGATTCCGGCTATATCTACAGCCAGAGCAGTTGTGGATGCTCTCAATGAGAAGGAAGTTAAAAAGATTGCTGTAGCCACGCCTTATACTGATGAGATAAATCAGAAGGAAAAGGATTTCCTCACTGAAAATGGGTTTGAGGTCAGTGAGATAAAGGGACTCGGTATTGAAGATAATATTGAGATTGGTAAACAGCCTGCCTCTATTGCTTATAGTTTGGGAAAGGAGGTGATCCGGGCTCACCCTGAAGCTGAAGCTCTTTTCATTAGTTGTACAAATTTCAGGACTTTCGGAATAATTACTGCTCTTTCCCGGGACGTTGGAAGACCAGTGATCAGTAGCAATCAAGCATCTCTTTGGTGTGCTTTAAAAGAGTGTGGAGTTCCCTGGGAACTTGTCAGAGAAATTTAGCTACCTTTGCCAAGATTTTGCCGTTAAACGCTGAAATGTGTTACATTACAGTGGTTCCGTTGTGAGATTATGCCTTCACCTAAGGATGTAAAGATATACAAAAACTGGTGCAAAAGGTGTGGAATTTGTATTGCCTTTTGCCCCAAAAAAGTCTTGGAAGTGGATCGGGACGGCTATCCTTTTCTCAAAGATAATCAAAGCTGTAATGGGTGTGGTCTTTGTGAACTTATATGCCCCGATTTTGCCATAGTAGTGGACTATGAAGAAGACCGAGTTACTTCAGGGGAATGAAGCCTGTGTGAAAGGGGCTTTGGCCGCCGACTGTAGATTTTTCGCCGCCTACCCTATCACCCCTTCTTCAGAAATAGCCCATAGGATGGCTTATGAGCTTCCCCGCCGATGTGGAATCTTTATCCAGGCAGAAGATGAGATAGCCAGCCTGGGGGCGGTGATAGGTGCCTCCCTCGCCGGGGCGAAGAGCATGACAGCAACAAGTGGTCCCGGTTTTTCTTTGATGCAGGAACACATAAGTTTCGCCTCCATAGCCGAAGTTCCTTGTGTTATAGTTAACGTTATGAGGGGAGGTCCGAGTACAGGCGTTCCGACTCATCCCTCCCAGGGTGATGTTATGCAAGCCCGTTGGGGAGCTCATGGTGACCATCCCATCATCGTCCTTGCTCCTTCTTCAGTGGCCGAATGCTTCTCCCTTACAGTGGAAGCTTTTAACCTTTCCGAGAAATATCGAACCCCGGTAATAGTGTTGTCAGATGAATTTATAGCTCATTTGAGAGAAAAGGTCTCTCTCCCTTCCTCAGATGAGATAGAGCTTGTAGAAAGACCTAAGCCGGCTGAGCCGCCAGAGGTGTTTGTTCCCTATCGAGATCCAGGAACGGGTGTCCCACCGATGCCTTCATTTGGGGAAGGGTATAGATACCATGTAACCGGTCTTTGTCATGATGAAAGGGGTTATCCCACTACTCGTGCTGACGAAGTAGAGCCCTTTATAAGAAGACTCTTCCACAAAATTTCCCGCGATTTAGATAAGCTGCAATGGGGTGAAACATATTATACTGAGGATTCCACTTTGAACATCATAGCTTTTGGTTCGGTTGCCCGAGCTGGCTTAACCGCAGTTAAGACGGCAAGGGCTAAAGGGATGAAAGTAGGGCTTTTGAAACTTCTGATACTTTTTCCCTTTATGCGCCGCAAGGTAACCCAATTGATGGAAAGCTCAACCACGATTTTAGTCCCCGAAATGAACATGGGGCAGATATCCAGGGAAGTAAAGCGGGTAAATCAGGGAAGATGCCACGTTGAAACTTTAAATAGAGTAGCTCATGAACCTATAATGCCTCAGGAAATAATGCACAAAATAGAGGAAATATATGGCTAGAAAAAAACATGTGATTTATAAATACCTGCGCACTACAAAAAGATTCCCCAGTATATGGTGTCCTGGATGTGGCGTGGGAATTTTCCTTGGGGCTCTTCTCAGGGCAATTGATAAGAGTAATTACAGCAAAGACCAAATTGTGCTGGTATCAGGGATAGGCTGCGCGGGAAGGCTTACTACTTATGTTGACTTTAATACCCTACACACTACTCATGGCCGAGCATTGACTTTTGCCACTGGAATAAAGCTGGCAAAGCCAGAGCTTAAAGTTATCGTCATAATGGGAGACGGGGATGCTGTGGCTATAGGTGGCAATCATTTTATTCACGCAGCCAGAAGAAATATAGAAATCACCTCCATAGTCATTAATAACGGTATTTATGGAATGACCGGCGGGCAACTCTCACCGGCTACCCCGCTTGATGTGGAAACAATCTCCTCTCCTTATGGAAACCTGGAACCATCTTTTGATATATGCCGGCTTGCTGAGGCAGCAGGGAGTAGTTTTGTAGCCAGGTCTACAGTTTACCATGCAGGACATATGGAAAGGCTCATTGGTAAAGCTCTTCAGAAAAAGGGATTTACCATGGTGGAGATTATCTCTCAATGTCCCGTTCACTATGGAAGGCAGGTGGGCCTGAATTCAGCAGTGGAGATGATGAAATGGCAGAGGGATAATGCCGTAACTGATGACAAAGCAAAAGGGCTTAGCGAGGAGGAACTTCAAGGCAAGATAAGGATAGGGGTATTAGTTGATAGGGAAATTCCAACTTATCAGGAAAGGTTAGAAAATTTAAAGGAAAGTTTGAAGGAGAAAGCCGTTGCGCTATGAGATAGGAATTGCAGGGAGCGGGGGACAAGGCGTGATACTCATGGGGGTTATACTAGCTAAAGCTATAGCCACCAGCCAAGAATTATTTGTTGCCCAAACTCAAAGATTTGATCCCGCGGTAAGAGGAGGAAAGGCAGAATCAAGTCTAGTTATAAGTGATGAGGAGATAGATTATCAAGGTATTTTGGGCTTCGATTTGTTACTCGCTTTAAGTCAGGAAGGCTGTGGCAGAAATATTGAAAAGCTTAAGAAGGAAGCCCTTTTGGTTATGGATTCTGAGCTGGTAAAAGAAGCGATTTGGGGTAAAATCTTAAAAATCCCTTTCACCAAAATAGCCCGGGAGAGTTTCAATGATGAAAGGGTGGCAAACATGATAGCTTTAGGAGTTTTAACTGAGCTCTGCGAATATACCCCCTCTTCTGCAGTTAAAGCTTCTATCTCCTCGGAATTTAAGGGGGAGACGCTCAACTTAAACCTTTCTGCTTTTCAAAAAGGTATAGAAATGGCTAAGGGTCAAAAATTCAATTTTGAGACGGCTGAAGAGGAGGAGGGAGAGATTTAAGCTAAGTGGAAAAAAGTTGGTAAACCACTGGGTAAGCTTTTTGCTTGTTTCCTTTTTGAGACTTGCCCATTAGCGATAGACTTTACATGTACCCCCAAATTATAGCTAACGCAAGATTCCTATAGTTCTTTCTTTCCTGTCACTCATAAGGGATTAAACAAAATAGCGACTTGTGCAATCCCATAATCGTGGGACCAGGAAGAACCCTCAATCCCGTTGACACCGGCGGAAGCAGATCGCATAATGTATCCTGCGACAGCAGACTAAGCGAGCTGCGAGTTCGTTTCTATGCCTATAGTCTACAGCTCATATCCCATTGATATCACATCTAAATATCAATAAACCCCCCATTTCAGACAAAAGGTGGATTGTGTTATAATTGAGAAAAGGAGGCAAGCGGCCTCCGCCTTTTCTACGGGCTACATAGGGTTCAGGTGGTCGCCGGTTCAAATCCGGCCACCCCGACCATAGAAAAGCTTTATAGGTTTAACAGCCAAAGGCTTGCCACCCTTCCTCAATCCGGTAACCACACCAACGCGTAAAGCAGGCATATTACTGAGTCAACGAAGCTCCTCCAAGCTTTTGGCTTGGTATCTTCAGAAAGAGGATGAGTGCCATGGCTACGAGGAGACCTATGGCACCTACTAAGAAAGCATAGTGGTAACTATAAGTCACATCAAAGACATACCCACCTAGGACTGGTCCTATTGCTCCGCCGAGGGATGTGCCCAGCATTTCCAGTCCAACGATCGCCCCAATCGAGTGTAAGCCAAACAATTCCCCGGCTATTAGCGGGAGTTGAGTAACTACACCCCCGTATGCCAGCCCAAAAATCACCGCAAACACGTAGAATGTCCCGACCCCACTAATCCCCATGAGCGCGAAGACCACAGCCGCCTGAGAGAAGAGGCAGATAGCTAGCGCCGGTTTTCTGCCTATGGCATCAGATAACCAGCCTACAGCCAGCCTGCCGAAAATGGTCGAAATACCAATCACCGCCAGGAAGCTTGCGGCCACAGACCGGGATATCCCCAAATCTGTGGCATGCGGCACAATGTGAACCATCACCATATACAGGCACGTGGCAAAAAGGATAGTTATGACAAATAGTACCCAGAATGGCCGCATGCGGGTTGCCTCCCGTAGTGAAATTCCCCCTTTTTCAGCCACTAAGCTAGACGACTTAGCTACCCCGGTCCCACCGTAGGGCAAAAGCCCCTTTTCTTCAGGACTGCGCCTCAGCAGTAATGCTGCCAAGACAATAATAGTGAGAGCAATAGCTCCCATAATAATATACGACGTGCTCCAACCGTAGGTGTCGATGAAGTAGCCTGCTGGTCGTGGCATAATGGCTGTTCCCAGCCCTATCCCGGCTAGGACAATGCCCATCGCTAATCCCCTCCTTTTAATAAACCACCTGGCCACGGTGGCTACCAGAGGGGCAAAGGCAACGCTAACCCCCAGTCCAACTAACAGGCTATAGAATATATATAATTGCCAGAGAGTACTGATTTGACTAGTAAGCAACAGGCCGAGACCGATAAAGAACCCACCGGCGGCTACGGTTATTCTGGGCCCATACTTGTCAGTAGCCCAGCCAGTGAGGATGCCAAATCCTCCACGCGAGAGCATATAGAGCGAGAAAGCTCCCGATGTCATTGCCCGCGTCCAGTTAAACTCGGCGGCCAGGGGCTTAAAGAATATGCCAAAGGAATAATGCACTGCATAGGCGGCTATGGCAACGCAAAGCGCCGCCCCCACTACCACCCAGCCATAATAAAGACGCCGAGTAGCTGAACCCTTAATCTCAGCGGTATGGTTTGGTTTTATCTGAATTTCCCCCGCTCGGTTACATGCTTTATGATGTAACTACCGAAGTTGGCTCAACAGTTTAAATGATTTGACACCAAACCACAAGCCCCTACCCTACCGCTCATCTACGATAAGCTTCTTGGCTCTGGTTGAGCGCCTCAATGCACCTCGGCTCACCAATTCCGCTTTGGGTAAGGCTATTCTACCAGCTTCTACATTTTTCCTGATTAGCCGGTGGCTTAATACCGTCTTACTTATCGCCTCACCGATATCCTGACTCTCTCCGGTAACCTCTACCTTAAAAAGAAGGAGGTCCCTATCCCCTTCTCTGCCAAGAGTC
>JAUWYE010000117.1 GCA_030615965.1 Dehalococcoidia bacterium
TGTCATCTACTTTCCTTACCACTTCGGCATCAACTATTAGCATCCTTTTCTCTGACATGGAACACTCCTTTTATAATTTGTTACAAACAAAGAGAAACCTGAAGAATCTGCTTCCCCAGGTTACCCTAGAAATCAACAAACTGTTAGAATCAGCTGTCATCTGTCGAGCCAACCAAGCATTTCGGTTACACCTTCTATACTTTTAAGTAACTTCAAACCTAGGTCGGTTACTTGATAGGTTACTGCTGGGTTACCTATCTTGACTTTACTGATAAAGCCTCGACTCATTAGAAAGCCAAGATACTTCTGTATTTGGCTGTAGCTCATATTGGCGCTATACATAATCTCTGTCTTGCCAGCACCATTTTCTCCCACCCTCAACATATCAGCTATTATCTCTATGTTAGACCTTCTATTGTTCATCTTCATCCCGGCTTCTCCCTCCCATGTCCTATTGTTGCCAACTTTTATTTAATGCCTTGGGCACTAACTTCCCCGGCTCCATCAACTACTATGATACTTCCTTTGTTAGCAACTGTCAAGGGAATGTTGCTCGTTCATATGATTAGTGACACATGACCTCCTTTCTAGAGTATTCCTTTCGCAGTCCCATTGAGCTTAGATGAACGGGGTGGTAAAACAAACAGCTTGTTGCCCTGCTTCTAGCCGGCCTCTTGGAAAACAGCCTCAAATTCCTTCAAGTCCTATTTACTCTGTTTCAGTTGGACTCACTCCGGTTATCTCAAAGAAATACGTCCCGGACCTGACCTCAAATGTCACGTACTTATTATTTTCGCTTCCGCTGGTGATCTCTGCCACCCCCGCAACGTATGAACCATTTTCCCAAATGACCTTTCCACTCTCTTTAACTATAATGTTTTCCAATCCTATCTTTGGAATGCTTACCTTTGCTTCACTATTAACCGGCAAAGTTACATTTAAAACCAGCGAACTCCTGTGTTTGGTCCAACTCGATGATACCATACCCCTAACGGTTTTGAGCGAGGCGCTGACATATTTGAGGTCACCAACAGCATAAGGTTTGATAATAATTTGCTGGGAACTAGGGCCAGCGAAGTCAAGGTTGATGCCAGCCAACACTTTGTAAAACCAGGTGTCCACGCTGCCAAGCATTATGTGATTATGAGAGTTCATGCCACCGTTGGCGAGATATTCCCATCTTTCCCAAATGGTCGTTGCACCTTCCCGGATCATATATCCCCAACTGGGATAGGTAGTTTGAGTTGCTATTTTATAAGCAAGTTCTACCTGCCCATACCTTGTCAGCACATTCAATATATATCTGGTGCCAACAATACCTGTATTAAGGTGATTACTATGGGTTCTTGTGATGTCGTTCACTAGATTTTTCAGTACAGCTTCTTTCTTATCTCTGGGAACCATATCTAAAAACAAAGCAAGAACATTGGAGGTCTGACTACAACCGGCAAACCCGGCGATAAGGATTTTTGCCCGTTCCTTTCTCTCATCTTCAGAAGCCGTTGCCGGTATTGCCGATGATAGAAGAGCTTCAACCTTCTTATACAGTTCAGAATAATTTTCACCGGAATAGTGGTCATCCTTAAAAAACTCCCTATTGAAGGCTTCTCTAATCTTACCGGAGAGTTCAGAGTACTTCTCAGTGTCCTCAGACTTGCCTAAAATACGAGCAATTTTAGATAATATCAGACTGTCGTGATAATAATACCAGGTTGAAGTCACTTTTACCGGAGTAGCCAATGAATGGACACGGCATGGTGGGCACCAATCTCCATATTTACCGTAGGAAATAATATAATCCATTGCTTGAGTGCTAAGAAAATCAACCCACTTCTTTATGCTGGAATAATTGTGCTCTAGAATCTGCTTATCGCTATAATATAGATACAGGTACCAAGGAATTACTACCCACGCTGTACCCCAGGCAGGGTCAGCAGGATATAGACTCCGATAAGGTGGGACAACATCAGGGATACTGCCGTCCTCCTTTTGTGCTTCCCTTATATCTCCAATCCATTTTGTGTAAAAACTGACCATATTAAAATTGTAAATTGCCTCTTCTGCCGAGAGTTGTGCATCGCCCATCCATCCCAATCGCTCATCGCGCTGACAACAATCAGTTGGAATACTCATTAGATTGCTCAATTGTCCCCAAAGAACATTCCTGTGGATACGGTTGATCAAGGGATTAGAGCAGATAAAACTTCCGATTGGTTCTACCGCTGAGTGGACTACACATCCTTCTAGACTCTCCAACATTGGCGTACCGGGGAAACCGGTTAGTTCAACATAACGGAAGCCATGGTAGGTAAAGCGTGGTTCATACACTTCTTGTCCTTCGCTTTTCAAAATGTAAGTATCGGTTGCCTCTGCATCACGATTAGGGACTGTGTTGAGCATCCCATTCTCATCCAATAATTCAGCATATCTAAGTTTTACCTGAATACCCCTTGGTCCGTGCACGCGAAGTCTGCCCCAGCCGCTAAAATTTTGGCCAAAATCGTAGACATATACGTTCGGCTCTGGATTAGTAATTTCTATAGGTTGCATCCTCTTTACTACCTTAATTGGTGGAAAGCTTCCCTGTGAGACTAATTTCCCTCTGGGAGCATCGGCTACTGTAGCCGCGTTCCAGTCAGAATCATCGTAGTTAGGAGCATCCCAACCCGGTTTCTCAAGCCTGGCATCATAAGTTTCACCGTTGTAGACGTCGTCACTCACAATTGGACCCTGGACAACTTTCCATGTTTCGTCAGTTACAATCCTCATAGTGGAGTCATCAGTGAAATTAATATGTATTTGCGCTATCAGCACTGGTGAATCGCTATACTTTTTTGAAACATTTAATCGACCTGGGCTATACCATCCATTGCCGAGCATAACACCCACTGCGTTTCTGCCCACTTTTAGATAGTTAGTTATATCATAGGTAACATACAATGCCCTTTTGTCATAGTCAGTCCAGCCCGGATCAAGCATATGGTCGCCTACTTTTTCACCATTGATTCGCAGCTCATAGTAGCCTAATCCACATATGTATGTCCTTGCCCGCTTAATATTTTTGTCAACGGTGAACTCCTTACGAAGAAGCTTTCCTCCCTTGAGCCACTTTCCTTTCCAGTCATCGGGTTTCAATAGACCCATCTCAAATGTAGCTACCCTGCTCCATGAGCTCATCCTTCCATCTTTATCCCAAGCGCGTACTTTCCAGTAATAGGTCTTTCCGCTCTCTAAGGAACTGCCTTCATAGAGAACGTTTATTGATTGCCCCGAGGCTACTTTACCGCTGTCCCACTTATCACCATTATCGGCATCTAAATTTCCCCGACTGCTGGCAACAAGCACGTGGTAGGCTGACTGAAACTGTCCGCGTTTACAATGGTTAACCACCCAAGAAAACTGAGGGGCAGCCACATCAATGCCCAATGGATTAGAAGCATACTCACAAAGTAGGTCTGTAGGCGCATACTCATCTTTCACTGAAGCATAATTATCTTTCTTCTTTTCTCGAGAACTCATAATATAACCTCCCTCTATAACAATTATTTATACTACACTTATTACTGGTTACTTGCTTCAAGTTTTTATCTTTCCATAACAGTTAAGTCTTTCCAGGAAACCAGTTGTAATTTACCGTGATTTAAAAAACATTTCAATGTGCTCGTTCATATGATTAGTGACACATGACCTCCTTTCCAGAGTATTCCTTTCGCTGCTCCAGAAATTTAGGTGGTGCCACATAACCCAGTGCCTGGTGATGGCTTACGGTATTATATACCTGTTCCCATTCTAATAGCTCTTCCCTTAGCTCGGAAGGGTCAAAGGAAGCATTAGTTACTTCGTAGAATTCCTCGGTATGAGTCCGGTGAGCTCGCTCAACAGCCCCATTGAGCTTAGGTGAACGGGGCGGTAAAACAAACAGCTTGATGCCCTGCTTCTAGCCGGCCTCTTCGAAGACCGCTGCCAAAGTAGCGACAGGTGAGTCGGGCATTTTGACCACGGGAATTATAGTAGTCACCTATCTATCTGAACTGGCTCGGAGAATGGGTAAACAATGTCTATCGATTTTATGAGGGGGTGTTTGCTTTATTAAGAACTCTTCCCCGTCTCCTTGGTGCCCATTGATTGGCTCGCCCTCAGCTCGGCTAATCCTGACTCTTCAGCTGAGCTAGTCTGCTTTAGGGTTACCAGGAACTTTTTCCTAGGACGGGGCCTTAGTTTGGCTATGGATTTTTGGGGAGAGCTGAGGGGGGTGCGTTTTGTTGCTGGCTGTTCTCTTATCTCTTCCACATCGGGCATCTTTCCCAACCTATCTAATATATCTACCAAGGGGGTGACCTTTCGCAGCCGGATAGTAATAGCAGTGCCTTTATCCCAGGAGCCAACTTGTTGCACGATAGTTGCCGCAAGCGCCCCCTCCACTTGGTAGGCGAATCTTAGTAACCGAGCTGCCTCGGCAGGCGGCAGTATAACCAACTCTGCTTCTTTAACCAAGGTGCTGGAGCTATCGCCTCCCGGTGGCAGGTATTCTGACTCTCCTTCCATACCTTGGAGTGTGAACCGTTCATCAATAGCCAGTTCCCCATTGTAAACTCTCCTGATAGCCTGGGCAAGCTCTTGGCGCTTTATGTCTTTAAGAAGGTAACCTACTGCCCCAGCTTCCAGAGCCTCAGCCAGACAGTCCTCACACAAGGTTAGCATAATGACACTGCAAGGCATCTGTTTTTGGCAATAGAGGCGAGTAGCCTCAATTCCGCCCATGCCTGGCATCTTGGCCTCCATAAGGATGATGTTTGGTGAGAATATTTCCGTCTGGAGCAGGGCTTCCTCGGCAGAAGCGCAATCGCCCATGACTTCTATATCCTCTTCCTGTTCCAGCATGCCTCGCACCCCGCGGCGAACAATCTCCTGGTCATCAACTAGGAATACCCGGATATCTTTCATAATTTATGCTCCCTATCTTTGATATTACCGAGCAAGGGCAGAAATTGGTATAGATTGTTAATGAAAAGCGCTTGTTGTTTTAAGCACTTGACCTGTGCCCGTATGGTTTAGACTCAGGGCTATAGTATGCTACAGCTTCCGGTGGGGATAAATAGTCCGTTAGTAACTTTATGCCTAGGTAATTAGTCCTATTGCCTGGACCTGAGAAAGTGCTCAAGGGTGGCTTTATTGGGTGGAGCCTTAATTGTACTGGCAGCTATTCCATCAGTTTTGGGGATAGGTTAGTGGATAGGTTAGTGGCTGGAGTTCCTCGGCTGAAATCCAGCCATAGCGTATGGC
>JAUWYE010000060.1 GCA_030615965.1 Dehalococcoidia bacterium
GTTCACGCCTGTGTCACTATTGTTGAAGACATTGCACTGAAGGAGGCAGAGAAACTCGATAATTACATCAAAGCTGCTCATGAAATTACCCCTTTAACCGGCATCCCTACCTTAATCAAAGATGTCATATGCACCAAGGGGATAAGAACTACCTGTAGTTCAAAGATGCTGGAAAACTTCGTCCCTCCCTATGATGCTACGGTAATAGAGAAACTGAAGGCACAGAAGGCGGTAATAGTAGGGAAAACGAATATGGATGAATTTGCCATGGGCTCTTCTACGGAGCACTCCGCCTTTTTCCCCACCCACAATCCCTGGGATTTAAGGCGTGTCCCTGGAGGTAGCAGCGGTGGCTCAGCAGTTGCTGTGTCCACAGGTGAAGCTATCTATGCTCTGGGTTCTGACACTGGGGGCAGCGTCCGTCAACCAGCGGGATTTTGCAACGTGGTGGGACTCAAACCAACCTATGGTCGGGTCAGCCGCTTCGGCTTGGTTGCTTTCGCCAGCTCCCTTGACCAAATTGGACCAATAACCAGGGACGTCACTGACTGCGCCTTAGTGATGAATGTCATTGCCGGGTATGACTCCAGAGACTCAACCTCAGTGCCTTATCCTGTCCCAGACTACACCCAGCAACTAATTCCAGACGTCAAAGGACTAAAGATTGGCATTCCCAGGGAATATCTTGTCGAGGGCGTGCAGAACCAGGTACGGGTGGCTTTGCAAGCAGCTATAAATAAACTCCAGGAACTCGGTGCGGAAATAGATTGGGAAGCCTCTCTACCTCATACTAAATACGCTCTGGCTGCTTACTATATACTTGCTCCGTCCGAAGCTTCAGCGAATCTGGCTCGCTACGATGGAGTAAGATACGGCTTTTCCGAGCGAGATGCCAGTAATGTAATCGAGACAACGGAGAGGACGCGACAATTTGGCTTCGGGCCTGAGGTTAAAAGGCGTATAATGCTGGGCACTTATGCTTTATCCGCAGGTTATTACGACGCTTACTATCTTAAAGCACAGAAGGTGCGCATACTGATAAAACAGGAATTTGACCAAGCCTTTGAAAAATATGATGCCCTAGTCACCCCAACTTCGCCAATAGTGCCTTTTAAGCTGGGTGAAAAGTTAGAAGACCCGATGCAGATGTATCTAAGCGATGTATGCACCTTACCCATAAACATAGCTGGAATACCAGCCATCTCCATACCTGCCGGCTTCGCTGACAACCTACCTATAGGTATGCAAATCATGGGCAAGCCTTTCAGCGAGGAAATACTGCTGCGCATCGCCTTCGCCTATGAGCAAGCAACCGATTGGCATAAGAGAAAACCAAAAGTATGATAAGCAAACATATGCCTAAACTATGTGAAGGAGTTCGGGAAGAGCCTCTGGTAACCTCTAACCCTCATTTCAAAGGATTAGAGGATGTGATTTACTTGGAAGCATAAGGTAAGTGGTCAGACATCAGTGAGCAAAATGGCTAAAAGTTTGCTGAAACAAGGGGGTCGAGTCCATCAAAGTGGGCGGTACTGTACAATAGACAGAACCAGAACCTTTGAACTGGCTTTCAGCCTATCAACCGGATACTCCAACTTGGGATGGCTTTGTGCGATATCGTAATCCGGAATTTCGAGTATTCACCCCTCGAGCACAACCAATGCAAGCCCAATGTTTTCCTCATGAGTGAGCGAAAGCCATACTTTCTGGACTCCCAGTTCCTTTGCCTTAAGTTCTGCCGCTCCCTTCAAAGTAAGTGATGGTTTGTTAGCATCATCATTTGTTACTTCTATATCGGTCCAGTCCAAGCCATCAGCTTGCCATCCAACTCCTAATGCTTTCATTGCTGCTTCCTTAGCTGCAAAACGTGTTGCAAATCGTTCCACCATATTTGGCGAGGACTGGCACAGATCTATTTCCGCGTCTGTGAAAATGTCGCGAAGTGATTCTCCGCTTCGGGCTTCGACCATGGTCTTGATTACATCGAGGTATACAACATCGATTCCGATCCCTTTTAACATTGTCTTGCCCTCCCTATAACCAGCTGGAAGATAACATTCATGTGACTCTCAGTAATAAATTTGGAGTCGGATGGATCAGGATATATGCTTCAAGTATTATAATATGTCAGATTTGCCGACAATATCAAGTATCGGTGCTTGACAAAAAGACAAAGGGGCTTTATAATGTAAGAAAATCCGACAATACCATAAACAATGTCGTCATTTGGAACAAGGAGGGAAGATGATAACACAAATAGCTTCTCCAAATAGTCCCGCAGTAGGAGAGATTGCTCAAGCTCTTGGTGAGGTGATTGGGAAAGATTCATCAATAATATTGAAGGAAATTGCAGCTAACCCAACTCACGATTTAGCTATTCCTTCACCTCAAGCCATGGCAGTACTTGGGAAGCTGACCGCAAGACACGGCTTCAAGATAACACGGCAAGATATTTTTAAAACTAAACGCGGTGGTTCCTGCTCCGTAGGTCTCTTAGCAGAGTTAGTAGAGCGAAAAATGAAGCAATAACATACGGTAACTCACTACTTGATGGAGGATAATATGGAAAAGACAATGTCACAGATAGGTAGCAAGCTGAAAGAAGTTAGGGAATACTTGAACCTCACCCAGCAATTTGTATCTGAGAAAACGGGGATACCACGCACTGCGATTTCAGCGATTGAATCAGGCAAACGAAAAATAGATAGCGTTGAACTAACGAAGTTAGCAAAGCTATATAATCACCCGGTATCTCACTTCTTGGGAGAGGAAGAGAGACCTTTAGATAAGACGTTTGTAAAACTCTACAGAGCCGCTGGAAATCTTGATGGGAACGATCGACAAGAATTGCTACGGTTTGCAGAGTTTCTTAGGTATTCAGGTAGAGAAAGACGGGAAAATCAAAAGGGTACGAGGTAATCCCCATAATGTGGATAGCACAGCAAGCAGCGATCGAAGCAACCAAACAACTTGAAAGATTAAAGCCATCTTGGGATGAAGAGATAGACATCTTTTCCATCATCGAAGATGCGGGACTGCCGCTGATGTTTAGACCTATGAAACAGCTTCTAGGGGCTTACCTTCCCGCAGATACGAAAGTTGGTTCAACCCCAGGCATATTAGTTAATTCTAATCATCCAAGAAGCCTTCAAAGGTATACCGCCGCACATGAGTTTGCTCATCATTTACAAGACAAGACTCTGAGTCTGGATGAGCATATTGAAGTGCTAGAACGAGGGCAGCAGGTATTGTTGAAGCCTAGGGAAAGGTTTGCTGAAGTTTTTGCATCTTGGTTTCTTATGCCTCCTCAATTAGTAACTAATCTTACTAATAGGTTGGGCATAGACCCTAAGTCGTCTGGGCCAAAAGAAGTCTATCAACTCTCCCTTGTTTTTGGGACGAGTTACAAAGCAACCATTGCACAGCTTCTTTCTTTATGGGAGATAAACTTTAGTCAGGCTACAGCGTTACGTAAAACTCAACCAAGGGAGATTAAACTTAGCCTGTCATGGGATGAACCTTTAGCTAATTCGCGGTGCGATATATGGTTAATCACGGAGAAGTACAATGGGCAGACCATACATCCACGCGTAGGTGATGAGATCCATTTATCAATGGCTGAAACGCCATCTACTGGTTATGTTTGGGTTCCTGTTTCTGGAGACCCACAGATGAACCAAGTAAACCAGCGATTCATCGAGGTAATGAACGCCTCTCATTTCGATGCTGAAGGGAAACATGAGTTCAGGTTTATTTTAATTGAACCTGGCGCCTACAACCTTATTCTCAGTATGCAACGTCCTTGGCTCAATGTACAAAGTCAAGTTAATCAATTTGGTTTAGCTTTAATTGTAGAAAAGGAACACGAAGGAATCAATCCCGCTTTTTTGCTAGCAGGAACAGGGGCATCTTTAGGAGAATAAGCTTAAGAATGCGCTACTATGATCTTAGAAAACAGCAGTCTCCTATCAAAGACCAAGGCATGAGACCAACTTGTTTAGCATGTGCTGCCACGAGTGGACACGAATATTTGCGTGGCGATCAGCATTCCCTATCAGTGGAATATTTGCATTGGGCTTGTATTAAGGCAGACGGGGTTAGTATTGAAGGGGTATCGTTGGGGACTGCTGTACGAGTCTTAATTGATATTGGCCAACCTTATGAGGAGTTGTGGCCTTACCGACAAAATGTGAACGATACGTCAGGGGATTACAAACCACCAAACGGGATTTCCCGGTACAATTGCTTTAGAGTCAAGACCGGGGACCAAGTCATGCCGATAGTAGAGGACTTGAAACGGCAGTTGAGGGTAGGTAAGGCAGTCTTGATTGGCATAAGATTGTTCTATAAGTTCCACAATAGTACGGATGGCAGAATCAGAATACCCGAAAATGGAGAATCTACATGTGGACGGCATGTAATGCTACTTGTTGGCTATGATGACGAGGAGCAATGCTTTATATTCAAAAATAGTTGGGGAGATGTATGGGGTGACCATGGTTATGGATTCTTACCTTATACCTACATAAAGGAGCATACCCTTGTGGCGTATGTGTTCTGCAACCAATAAAAGGAATAAGCAATGGGTAAACTAATCACTGCTGATACCCGCAGTACCGGTTGGATTTATGCCGTTCAGCATCTTCTAGCCTCCGGAGGTGATTGCTTCAATCTAATAATTGAGATTGAAAAACCTACACTCGAACATGGTGGGGTCAGGCGATTGCTAGACACATTCTTGGAACAATCGGAAAAGAAACCTGTAGATGAAGTCGCAAATACCATTTTCCCGAAAAGCCTCTACTTTCCATCATTAGGACGAGAACACCTTTATAGCAGTTATGAAACGGCTTGGCCACTAATCAGGCTATTCAATAACAGATGGGGCACCTACTTCTACCGAATGATTCACTGGGAAAAGAATGAAGGTCCTTTGAATCAGTTAGAAGATACTATCGGCAAGTTGCGAAGAACCTTATCCGGGAGACCAAAATACCGAAGTATTTATGAAGTGAGTATTTACTGTCCGAATAACGATAGTCACATCCCGAGAGGAGGCCCTTGTCTTAGCCATCTGAGCTTTAAATTGGTAGATGACAAACTACACCTTACTGTAGTCTATCGCAATCACTTTTATATTGAGCGAGCGTATGGTAATTTTATTGGGCTAGGGCGCCTAATGGGATTTGTCGCCAAAGAAAGTGGAATCTCAGTTGGTCGGTTGACTTGTATATCCACTCATGCTGAGTTGGATACAGGCAAGCAAGCAGCGACTAAGCTATTAAAGGAGTGCATTGATACAATCCCTGAAATCGATAAGGCAAAGCAATGCATCCAAAGTAATGAATGATTGTTTCCGGAGCTCAAATGCCTAACAATGATGTACGAAGACCCTTAGAGGTAGAGGATTGGGGTATTCTCGCGTCCGACATCAAAGCCGGTCACTATGCCCTTTTTGTAGCCTCCGGGCTATCGTCAGAAGCAGGACTTCCAATGGGAGCAGAACTAGCGAGAAGCATGATAAGGCAACTGTATCCTTCATCAACTGATTCTATCTCTTTGTTTAGAAGACGCTTCAATTATGATGGAGAACTCGACTTGCCAGTGATAACTCAGTTGATACAAGATAGATTAAGTAGGGCCAAACTGATAAGATATCTAGTCAATTGCACGAATTGGAATGTGCAGCCATATTACACACACCAATTCTTAAAACTACTTGCACTCGAAACTGGACAACGCGGAAAAGCGCTGCGGATTGTAACCACAAATTTTGACAGTTTGTTGGAGCGTTCGCTTCCGTCAGGTAGAGAAGTAATAGTGACGCCGGAGGATTACCGTCAGGTTAGAGAGGACGAACCGTGGGTCTTAAAGATTCACGGTTGTATTAAGAAACAACCGGCTGCTACTATAAGAATTACAACAGCAGACTTAGCGAGACGCCTGCGACCATGGAAGAAAGCTGCGGTGAAAGATTGCCTTCACCGCAGAGGTCTCATCGTAATAGGCTATGGAGCTACAGGCATTCATGTAAAGAGGATTGTACTTTCGGCTATTCAGCAGGCAGATAGGGAAGCATACTGGGTATCACCTGGAGAGCCCGATCAACAAGTGATTAATGCCTTATCCGTAAGGAATGGGAAACTTCTTTCGATGGATGCCAGGACTTTCTTTATGAATTTGGGGATGATGGAAGAGAATAATTAATAAGGAGGCACAATCATGAATTATAGTAGCCCGCTATTGATAAGAGGGACAAATCTTGATGACACTTGGCAGAAAACAGTCCGGGCAATTCGGGATACCAAGACTGGAGCCATAGAGAATCTATTGGTACACGTAGATAGGCCAACATCTCAAGTGCCGAAACAGCTTCAGAAGTACGAATCTCAAATCGTCTCTTGGTCAACGGAGCTTCAAAGCATAAAACCTGAACACTTACCTTTTACACATGGTCAGCGTATTTTCGAGTGGCCTTCAGGAAGGAAAGGCGCACCTAAGCTTGACCAAATCAGGGATTACGTAGTCCCGATGCTCCTACGTAACCCTAGAACCAAGCGAGCTATAGTGATGGTAAGAAATCCGTCATTAGATAGCGAACTGACGGACGATCCGATTCCAGCCCTCATATCAATACAGTTTAAATTGCACGCCAATGAACTTCACGCAACGGCATATTATAGAGCTCAGGAGATGTATTTCTTCTGGTTAGTTAACATGTTTGAATTAATATCAATGCAAGATACTATCTGTAAGCAGCTGAAAGCTCGCTCTCCTGAGAAAACTGCAGAGCCCGCAAGTATAACTACTTTCGCCTTCACCGGGTATATCAATCCTGTTGACCTTGAAAAATTAGATGCTGCAGAAAGTACCACATTGGCCATTGAACGATTCGGCATATCAAGGATGAAAGAGAAAGATTTGCAGAACCTTCTTGAGTCCGTTTTGATACAAGGAAACATTGACAAGATGAAGGAACTGCGGAACATTCTTGTTCATGACAAACAGACGCTTGATAGGGTTAGAGATGTTGATTATCAAGGATTTGAACGATGGCAGAATTTTCTCCAAAATAATTACGAGCGCATCCGTTCAGAATTTCATGAATTGCCTGATATCTTGCGTAAGGTTCTATTTGATTTGATTAGTCTTGATATGCAACTAGAACAAGAGGAAGAATTGGCAGTATTAAAGAAAAAGATTAAATCCGCAGATTCTGCGATGCAGGAGCTGGTGAACATACTAGCTCAGAAATAGGGGTGAAAAGCATGAGAAGTGATAGTTTGGGTACAAGTTGTGTGAATACTTCGTCAGAGGATTTTGGGCAAAGCCGTGTGGGACCTAGGGAACTGAGAATTGAACTAACCCGTGACTGTCCCCTCAGATGCCGGCATTGTTCAGTATGTTCTGAAGCGGGTAATCCTGTGCATCTATCAACTGAAGTGGTGATGATAGTGGTCAAGGATTTCATGACAATGGGGGGAGAAAAAGTTATCCTCACTGGTGGAGAACCTTTAGTTCACCCCGAACTTATGAGGATTCTCGAATCAGTAAGCGAGATCGGACTGAAACCCGTATTGTTTTCCAGCGGCATAACGCACGAAGTGGGAGGTTATAGGTCAGCAAGTGAACTTGAGATACTACAGCTAAAGCCTTTTATTAGTGGTATTGTATTTAGTCTGTACTCTGGCTCTTCGCCTAAGCATGAACATATTACACAAAGACAATATAGCTTCTCTATGAGCCTTAGCGCGATTCAGGCGTGTGTCAAGCA
Source organism: Dehalococcoidia bacterium (assembly GCA_030615965.1). GTDB lineage: Bacteria > Chloroflexota > Dehalococcoidia > GIF9 > AB-539-J10 > RBG-13-51-36. The sequence continues at coordinate 7,775 of JAUWYE010000060.1, forward strand.
TGGTATTCCGACCGAGGTTCATTTTGTACCAATGAGAATCAATTATAAAGACCTCCTAGACGTTGCCCACGTTAGTCAAATCTTAGGAATCAAGAAGGTCCACGTGCTACGCTTCATCCCACATGGACGGGGAGAGGAATATACTAATGAATTATTACCTTCTATTGAAGACTACGTGGCTTTTGCGAGGGTGGTAGAAACGGCACAGAGGCTGTATCCAGGATTTTTAGATATCGGTGCTGCTTTTCAAGGCATAGTACCGAACATAGTGAAGACGTGCTTGGCAGTCAACGAGAAGCTAGTTATCACTGTAGATGGTTTTGTCTCGCCATGCGATGGTTTCAAGAATTTATTGGAAGATGGAGAAAATTGGAATATTTATCTCAAACCATTACGCGAAATCTACGAGCAATCGCCGCTATTGAAATGTCTGAGAGCAGCCAAGAGATACGGTTCTGTTAATCAGCCGATGGCCTGGTTGTCAGGTGGTTGCTCAACCTGCATGGCTCAAAGAGCTATACTGGACCATATGTCAAACCGCGCGAGAATGGGCGCACCAGTAGGACTCAAATAGCTTGGCTACCATGAGCTACAGCTTAACTTGCAAATGAAAGGAGTGCCCGATTGTTTTCTGTATGTGATTTCACGAACATTGTCTTGAGTCGGAAGGGTTTTGATTCCGCCTCAGGATATGGCTATTCTCCATTTGATCCTACAACTGGTAGATACATAGTAATGCCAATTCCTGGAAGCAAAAGCGAGCAGATGTTGGCCAATAGGACTCGGTATGAGGATCTCAAAATAAAGCAAACCTATCTGCCAGGAATCCTAGCCAAGAATCTAAAAGACATAGTCTTTGCAAAAGAGCTTGGCTACAGCCGCAGAACAAAAGAGGAAATAACCAGCAATTTCGCTCATTTCGATCCATGGCTGGGCCCTTGTCCGTGGCTTGCCGAAGTAGTAGACCACTGTATAGGAGCATTTGGCCAAGTCAACGCGGCTCAAGGGCATTTAGAAAAGAACTCGGTTGGAGTCGGTAGCCTGTTTCTGTTCTTCAGTCGATTTATTCCAATTAGAGGGAGAGAGAATCAAATAGGAATACCATTAGACTACAAAAAAGGAGCGTACTTCTTATATGGCTGGCTCAAAGTGGGGAGAATTGCCAAGGGTATGTCGGATATACAAGATGAGCAGCTAAGGTTTAGACATCCACATGCTACTGATGCATATTTTGCAAAATATAAGAACAACACCATTTACCTTGCGGACACACTTTTATCGAACAAATCCGTGATAGAGGGTTGTGGATACTTTCCTAGGCTTCGCAGGGAGTTACTCTTGAGTTCAGTTCGATATTATCAGACACCTTGTGTTTGGGAATTACCAGCTTTCTTTAATCAGCCCGAGAACAGGCCTACATATTTACAGAAAGCATCCCGTTGGACGTTACAAGAGAATCCAAACTCATGTTTGGTAACAGTGCCGGCACGCGGCCAGGAGTTCGTATTCAGAAGTAGCCCAGGCTTCGTGGCTTGGTTCAGCAAGATAATTGAGGAGAGTAAGTTGATTGTCGCGAAGCGGGTCATGACATGACGAAGTGTTAAGCCGGGGCATAGTGCTAAAAGGACTCTTGACTTGGTTTTGGGGTTGGCACTTTTACAAGCCTGCTTCTTTTCTCAGAATTTCGGCCTTATCCGTTCTCTCCCAGGGCAGGTCAAGCTCTTCCCTGCCAAAATGCCCATAGGTAGCAGTTTGGCGGTAAATGGGGCGGCGCAGGTCTAAAGTCCTCATGATAGCCTCAGGCCGAAAGTCGAAATGCTTCGGCTGATGCCATTATCTATGCTACAGCAATGAAGGAAGCTTGCCCTCTGGTAACCTCTAACCCTCATTTCAAAGGATTAGAGGATGTGATTTACTTGGAAGCATAAGGTAAGTGGTCAGACATCAGTGAACGAAATGGCTTTTTGTTATTCCGCACTAAGATGGAATGTGTAAGCTGAACTTTCTGGCTATTGTGTAACCATGTGCTCTGTTAAGTGAACCACATCTATGTGGACTGTTTCTCTATCTCAAACCTTCCGCGCCCTTATTTTCATTGTAAGGCTAGGATTTAGCACAAGTTCATGATTAGTCTGCATCCGATTTAAGAGCCGTTAGCGCGACATACACCACCGGTGGTTTTCTTGATTGATCTCGTTTGAGCGTAAATGTTTCTGGATATTTTTTAATGAGAGACTGTAATTGCTGATGACCGT
>JAUWYE010000003.1 GCA_030615965.1 Dehalococcoidia bacterium
TCATTATACAATAACATAATATCAACGCCAGTTAACATTGTCAATTAGCTACTTCCGGCTGGAGGGGCTAAAACTCCTTTACTGGACAACTGCCATGTGGTAGGCTGTGTGGGGTGGGTTGGTGCCATGACCCGCATAGAGAAATATCGCTTGCCGGCAACAGGAGCACAAGAGTATGTTTGCCTGTGTCCGCGCTGTCTAACTTTTGAGACCTTGTGCTTTAGGGACGACATCCTGGTCCCGACAACCAGATTCAATCAGGAGGAAGGCGGCAGGATCTATCATAATTGCAACCAGTACTCATCTGGGCTGCGCCGGCTATTCCCTAACTGGGAGGTAAAGCCCCAGACAGTGTAGCCATGGCTATTCATACCGACCTTTACTTTTAGATGCACTGAAGAGGATGGTAAAGGCGCCATATCGCTCTAATGCAATAATCCGATTAACCCTTATACATAGTTCTCTCCTTGAGTCCAGGATAGTCTGACTATTTTCAATCTCAACTGGCGGCTTCTCACCGCTCCTAATCTGATTAAGACGAGTGCTTGACGCGGTCTTCGTGGGAAGTAGCAACCATATTTCTGATGCGTGTAAATATTTCTAGTAAAGTATTTGTTAGAACTTTCCTTATCAATGACGATGGGCATTTCAGCAAGAGTGGATAAAGTCAAGAACCCCTGTGGTTTGAAGGAGCTAACCCCCCTTATGTTTGGCGCATATACCAAAGCTGGCCTAAGGAATAAGCCGCGCTTAACTGCACCTCTGGACCCGAAGACCAATTGTAGTATGCTTTAAACATATCTCATTATTTTCCTATCTGCGATTCCTTTAGCTTCAGGGCATAATTATATCTGAAGTGGCTGGTGGTAAAGAAGATGCTCAGGGCAAAGGACTTCGTTCAGGCTGCCGGCATCAGCAAAACGTTTGACCTGAACAAAAAGATGAAATGTTTAATGCGTTTAACTTACATCATACGCCAAGTAGAATCAAGCTTGATTTTACGATCAATGGTTTATGAACATCTGAAAGGGTCTTTACTAGTTTTAAGCTACTTTACTTTTAGTCCACGTTAAAATATCATTAACTATTTGAAGTTTTGCTTTGCTCCCATCAACTACCAAGTCGGTGACCCGAGGTAATACTGTCTGCACTTGTTTTTCGGTGGAGTGTTCTTCGATTCGCCTTATCTTATTTTTGTCAGTAAGCCCTTTAATTTCTAATCGCTTTCGGTGCTTTATATACTTCTAGTTGTTGCCAGCATTAATTCATAAGACTATAATTGTGGTATGCAGCAGGCAGAAATAAGTATCACGATTCCTGGACCGCTGATTACATTCAAATCTGCTTCTTGGGATGCAGGACAGAAGGAACTGTACCTCGAATCACAAGAAGCCATCCGAGAGGCTGTCAAAAAAAATCAATACTGCGGGATCCTTAGGGAATTGTTAACAAATAGAACCAAGCTCAGGATTGAAGTGGAATTCCATCTCAAACCGTTGCGAGCCTCAAACGCTGATTTAGATTCTCTTCTGAGCGATCTATTCAATCCATTAGTTGAGGGGGCTTGTGGCCCTCGACCAGTACAGAAGCCAATTCCACAGGTCAAAGACGCATTGTTCTGGGAATGCCACGCAGTAAAAAATTCAGTGCTAGAAACCGAAGAAAAAACCATTGTTAAGATTCAACCTTTGAGATAGTTGAAATTTAATTGATAACTGTTATCTATTCAAATAATGATATAATCAGTATAAAAGTTGCTGAGACTACCCAGTCTTAAATGGTCTGGGCAATAACAGCGCTGCAAGCCGAACTAGATCGGCAGGAAAAGGAAAAGAGGTCGATATGAAAGATAGCGTTCAGCTTGTAGAAGCATACTTCAGAGACCTCAGAGATATCCGTCAGACTGGCGGAGGCGTTAAGGAAGAATCATATTACTCCAACCTACTCTTGATGAGAATTATGAACGGTGTAAAAAGAGTGCGTACAAGTGGCCGACCAAGACTGGGTAATTAGCTGGTTTCAATGAAGGTGATTCTTACTCCAGCTGAAATACTTTAAAATCTGAGAAGGCTAATGCAAGAAGACAGTGCTAAAAACCTACTAGAAGCAGCATATAGTGACTTAGGTTACGATGAAGGTGATTTATGGGATGCGACTAAAGCGTCTCCCAGCATAGATTATGATGAGTGGATAGAGAAGGGTGATTGGTTAACCCTAGCCAATAATGTTGGTGCTGAAAAATTATTCTTTGTAGATAATAATCCGGTTGTTGTTTTTGCTCGCTGCGAAAGCGAAGATGCTGAAATACTTCGCGTAATCTATAACAAAATATGGTGCATGTCACGCCCACGCCTATTATTCTTAGCGAAGCCTGGAGAGTTGGCTGTCTACGATCTTGCTAATGAACCTTTTAGAACGCACGGAGACTGGCAAAAACGTAAGGTTCTAAACGTAGTAAATAGTATTAAGGAAGTTGCTACAAAACTAAAACAGTATAGAAAAGAACAAATAGAAACCGGATACCTTTTTGAAGAAAAACATTTTGGCGATTTGAAGTATCGGGCTGACAAATCTTTAATCCAAGACATAAAGAAGATACGTGAGGCTCTAATCAATAATGGACTGACCGGAGAAAAACTTAAGTATGCCCATGCTCTAATAGGGAGGTCAATATTTGTTCGCTATTTGGAAGACAGAGAGATATTAACACGTGAGTACTTTTATAACATCGCGGAGCAAGATGCAGATTGGGTGGCCCTGTTAGACTCAACATCGGTAAAACCTGACATTGACCCTGAAATGGGGAAACGCCTTTACCACAATATTTTAGGAAATAAAGATTTTACTTATGCGCTTTTTAACAAGCTGGCTAAAGATTTCAATGGGGATATGTTTCCTCAAAGTGATGAGGAACGAGACATCGTTTCTGAGGATCATCTGTTGCTACTTCAGAGCTTTCTACGTGGTGATATGGACATCCAGAAGAAGCTCCTCTTCTTTGCGTATCGTTTCGAGATAATTCCGATTGAATTGATAAGCAGTATTTATGAGGAATTTTATCATAAGGAAATCGGAGTAAAAAATACTAAAGGTTCTTTCTATACTCCTCCAGCTTTAGTAGAATTTCTCCTACATCATGTCCTGACAAGAGTAAAACTTGAAACTAAGCCACGTATATTAGACCCTGCCTGTGGCTCAGGCATTTTTCTGGTCGAAGCTTTTAGGCGGATAGTAAGGTTTCAAGCAAAGCTTGCTGGACGGCGGTTAAGCTTCTCAGAACTAACAAAGATACTGAAGGAACAAATAGCCGGCATAGATATTAATCCTGAAGCCATACAGGTTGCCGCATTTAGTCTGTATCTGGCAATGCTGCATTATCTCGAACCACCCGATATATTACATCATATCGAAAGCGGTGACCATCTTCCTCATTTTACAGTCAACTCAAATACCCAAGATAATGTTTCCCTAAATATATTATTAATCGCTAATACGTTCGATATTGATTTGAGCATACCCGTATCTTTAAGAGAGAAATTCTCACAATCTTGTGCTGATGTAGTTGTCGCCAATCCACCTTGGGGAGACCCAAAATCGGAAGATAAAGAGGCACGAGAGGCAAACGATATCGGCCTCCGTTGGTGTGCAAGTAACGATTATCCGGTAGGGGATAAGGAAAGGTCACAGACATATATATGGAAAACTATAGACCTTTTGCGTTACGGTGGGACAGCAGGGTTACTCGTTTCTGCAGGTATGCTATTTAATTTCAATCGTCCAACTATAGAGTTTAGGAAAAAGTTTTTCTCCTCTGTTACTGTTGATTATATTTTTAACTTCACGCATACCAGAAAGTTTTTCTTTAAAGGATCAAACGCTCCATTTATAGCAGTGATCTTCAACAAGACTGAGGCTATTGAATCAAAAAACAGGATTCATTACTGGTCTGCAAAGCGAACCGCAAACATAGAATCATTACAGTCTGTAATATTGAGTAGAAACGATCTGAAATTCATTGACCAATCGGATGCCGTAAAAGAGCACATTTGGAAGATTTATTGGTGGGGTAATCACCAGGACGAAGCACTTATCCGATATTTGAAAATGAATGATCGCCTTCGTGATTTGACAAAACCGGATTTAGTGGGACAAGGATTTAAAAAAGCAAATCAGAAGTTGGATGCTAATTGGTTAAAGCAATACAAAGAATTTCCTGCAGAATCATTTCAAAGATATGGACAATATGATGCTAGCTTATTAAGAGAGGTTCCACAAAAATTCGAGTCGAGAGGCTCTCAGATAATATATGAAGGGCCCCGACTGTTGATAGGACGTGGGATCGACGAAAAGACTCGTCCGAAAGGAAAAATCATTGCACGTTTTGAGACTGATAAGTTCTGCTTTACTAATTCAATTCATGGAATAAAACTAACAAATGCAGAGGACTGGCGTTATAAATGCATTCTGGGTATATTATGGTCTTCATTATCACGCTATTATTTCTTTATGACGTCCGGTTCATGGGGAATGTGGCACAACGACATTCGTCTGAATGAACTGCTAAATTTACCAATTAGATTACCAGAGGATGGTAGTTTGAAAGAGAAGATAATCGATACTGTTAATAAACTGAGAGACTCCATTCCAGATGAAAATGAGTTTGCTTTATTTACGAATACACGGAATAGAAACAATTCTAATCGCTTAAGAGAACTAGAGGGAAAGCTAGATGCAGCGGTATTCAAACTGTATGAATTGAGTGAGTCAGAAATAGATTTAATAAACGATTTATGTGATGTAGGAATTGAATATTTCTATTTCGCTTCCAAGAGCTCTGCTAGCGAAGCATTATCTCAAAATAGTCCTGCTATTAGAGAATATTTAGAAGCTTTTTCAGAAATATGGAACCGAGAATTAGATAAAGATTCTGAATTTTCTTATGAAATGATAATCCCTCAAAATGGAATAGGTATGATCGCTGCTATTTTTTCGCCTCAACATACAAGAAACGCCCAAAGCAAGCAGGTTATAACATCTGATTACAACAGATGGGACGAACTACTTAAAGATGAAAGTCTTTTTACGTACCCACTCGGAAGCAGAAGAATATACGTTGATGGCATATTACGTGTAGTAACTGATAAGGAAATAGTAATTATAAAAAGAAATGAAATCAGACTATGGACACGCAGTATGGCACGCGAAGATGCAGAAGCAACTTTAGTGCAAGCGATGAGCCGGAAAGCAGTACAGTAGAGAATATTATTATGCAAAAAGCTAGAATACCGTCTCCTGATAAACTGTGGAGAAACATAGAAGAGCGGATAATAGAAGTAATATCCATTGCCCTCACAATGCTTCAGCAGGAATCTTCGTTGCCAAGCAAAGAAGATGAAATTAATCCTAAGTTATGTGTAAAACTCCGGAAGGCAAACTATGATTTATGGAGTAAAGGCAGAGGCTTGCTCTCACCGCCTTTTTGTGAGGCACAGAATCAACCACTAACAGAAGAAGACATCAATTCCCCACATATTAATAAAAAACCAGACATTCAATGGGGAATAACTAACCCCTCTGAAGAAGATTATGAAAAGGCCTATAAATTTTACGCAATTGAATGTAAACGTTTAGGGGATCCTCCTAGCGATTCATGGATTCTAAACGAAAACTACATGAAGAAAGGTATTCTACGTTTCATTAAGAAAGAACATAGTTATGGGAAATTCACACCATCCGGAGCAATGGTTGGATATATTCAGAGCATGGAACTTGATGACATACTCAAAGAAGTGAATGGCTATTTACAAGAAGAATCACTTGCCGAAATCGTTTTGCCCTTTAGTGGCTGGAATAAAAACGGAGTTTCTAGATTGGAGCAATGCTTAGAAAGGAGTGAAGTACCACCCAGTCCATTTGATTTGAGACACCTGTGGGTTGATTTAAGAAACAATTATCACAGCCAGAAAAATTAGTCGGTCGGCTTTCTAAAAATTGGTACGCCCCAGATCCACAGTCATGGTCTCACATATGATTGACTTCAGTACATTCAGTCTCTAACAAAATCTATCGACCATTCCGCAGATAAGTCCTTAACTATACTGACATCAGTATACTGGAGTAGGCGAACAGCTGGATACAAAAGAATAGTGATAGGATCTAGTAGCTTGGGAAAATAGTCACTATACTGGATAGACTAAGACTACCAAAGGTGAGTAGCTGAGTCACTGACTATGTTAATGCTCCTAGCTACTCAGAGCACTCATGAACTACACACAAACTCCACTAACTGTACATGCCGTTTCAGTAACTCGAATACAGTATACCTCATTAGGAAGTCACTAGCTCAGTAGTTTGGTAGGATAAATTCCAGTTCCGTCCATTACACTTTCTGACGTTTTGTATTCTCCAACATGCAATATCGTTACCTACAGCCATCCAACTCCAGCCCACTAAACAAACTACCCCAAAACCCATATATTCTAGTCGATAATATCCTCTTTGAGACCATGTAATCCATTCACCCAAGGTATAGGAGCTATGAGCATTGGTGCATCTGCTTCTTCAAGGATTTCTTTAACCTCTGACTCATTCTTAACGCAATTATAATGATAGCGTAATTCCTTCATTTTACCAGCATATCTACCCGTCTTATGATATGCTTCACCGTGGTATACAATATACTCACAATTCTTCTTCGCTACATTAATATCTTTATACAAGGAACACTGACTACAATCGAAGTATCCCTGCTCAGGTTCTTCATTATTTGAGCAGATCTTAATAACCTCATCACAGTACAAAATCCACTCAGAGCATCTACCGCACCTATAAGGTTGTGGTTGATTACGATCTCCAATATTAACTGAGAAAACTGGAATGGATGTAACTAGCGAAAACGAACTCATCTGCTCTTCCTTACCTGTCCCAACTTCTATTCCAAATATTTCTCCTTTAGACCTAAGTAATAGATAATCTGGAGGTACAATAAAGCTTTGATTCCCAAGTATACGTTGTGAATGCAACAGAGAAACTAAGTAACCGAAGTTCTTTCTAACGAAATGAGCATAAACCAACAATTCTGGAACAGCTCCTATCCGTTTAGGCAGCATAGAATCATAACAACTCTCATGGCTTTGACCTTCTCCATATCTACCAGGAATGATCTTTCCCTTATAATTCCTTAATTCCGTAAATCTTTGTTGTTGATATTTATCTTCAAAGAAATCGGTACCCATTTTACTTTCTAGTGTATCAAGCATTTTATTCCTGAGTCCTGTATCTACAGATGTATCTTCCATCAGAAGAATAAGATTGCATACATACATTATCATAGACACAAAAGCTTCTCTTTGCTCATCGCCACGTACTGAGAAATAATAGCCTCTTCCAGTTAATATGTATTGCAGAAGGTCACCAAGTATCATTTGTCTACCATATCCATACTTGCCTCCTTTCTTACCTCCTACATATATTTCTTTACGAAGTTCATCATATAGAGGTAAACCCTCAAGCTTCCGAGAAATCTCTGCATATGTGGGATAATTTCCTCTAAAGAATTTATCCAATACTGACAGGTGTTTCCCCGCAACAGAAAGACTGTCTAATAATTTTTTCATAATGGCTTAACTTCTTTTAGATTATCTAGTAAATTTAGCAAAATATTGGTCAATTTCTTCTCTCAATTCGACCCCCACTCTTTCAAAGCAATCTAACAAATCCTCATAGGCTCCTTCACCACCAAGAAAGTTCCAAAATTCATCCCCCACCTTCAATTCATTCTCTAGATCCAGCATCCCTCTCATTGTCCAACGATTATACGGCTGCGGCTCATAAGGATTATAAGGAATGGCAATCAATGTGTTTACCTCAGCCTTCGGATTAGAAGCCAGAACCGAAGCCGCCCACTCCAATAATGTCCTTTTAAACTCTTTAAAACCTCCGGCATTCGGCTTTGCGGTCTTTAAATCAATTAAGTAAAGCTCGCCTGCCTTACTTTCAAGTTGTATATCTACTCTTGTAAGATTCACTTTTCGCTTCGAGCCCGATTGGCAAAATTTTCTAATGGTATCAATTTCTTCAATCTTATTTGGTGATGCTACAGCTGTCATTAAGTTATCCATCGTCTTTTGTATCTCAAATTGTGCATCTTCATAGATATACTCACCCGCTATGGCATGGGATTTGGCGCTCTTAAAGTTACCTTCTGATATTGTTACGGCAATTGGTTCAAATATGGCCGTACCAAAATTAGTACTTAAAGAATGTATAAAAGAGTACAATGCCAGTCTGTCTTTACCGAGTAATCTGGTATGAAAGGGCATTGAGGCTGGTTCCGGATTGTAGTTTTGGAACTTTTTCCTTAAACTACTTTTTAGTACTTGTTCAACATCAGAGATCTGTTTTCTTGTAAGTCCCATAATACTTATCCCTTTAAGTGAAATATGGTTTCTGAATAAGCACCCTTATCTCTTTCAGTTCTGTTTAATACTGGTCGCTTGTGTCTATTCACAACCTGCATGTTTGCTTTTTCAGCTATCAACGGATACAGGTCATATTTGTCATTTGCCACGAGAAAAACATCATAGTCATTAGCCAAATATTTTCTGCAATTGTTTAAGACCTCCGAAATTGCTCGGATATATGACTCCCGGGCGTCTGCTCCCTGCCCGCTTGAGAGTGGGCCGATTTCCAGTTGGTCTTTTCTTTCAAAGTGGAATAAGTCATATGCATACGCATGTTGGTCATGATAGTCTATTAAACCTACGTAAGGCGGACTCGAAAATATCCCCTTGATTCTTTGGTCTTTAATTAGCCGGGCAAGGAACTGGTCATTCTCTTCCAGTTCCTTCACTATGTTAATAGTCCTAGAATCTCCGGTTAAACAGACCTGGTGAGTATCCGTTCGCAACTTATCAAACTGGGCTAGTCTTTCTATCGTGTCCTTACTGTATCTTACCCACCAGCTCACAATCGAAAATAGAGGCTTACATATTTTCCCATGTTTATGGCAATAGTAAGTAGATGTTACCGGATCTTTAAGTGTGGCTAGGTCGAAGTGTGTTGTTGCACGACACGAACGGATAGTCCGGCTAAGAACTACGATCAATACGTTTCTAATATCTTGGTCGCTAATTTGTTCAAATAAACTTTTAACAAAGTCTATTTCGCGTCTTACGTGTTTCATGTACCATTTGTTTAAGAATGTCCCGTTATCTTCTAAGCTCAGATCAATATTATATTGGGCTACCAGAGCATCATATATTAGTTTAAAATCATTTTCCTTCTCTGTACCATATTCCTCTTCGTCGATATCTCCGGCTCTTACCCTTAATTTAAATTCAGGTGAAGGAAAATACCTGGTGTTATAATTTACCAAAGCTTCTTTTAAGGAGGATTCAAATTTAACGGTATTGGAATTGGAAACAAACTCTCTTAACGTTGAAGTAACTCTGCGCACTTCACTAGATAAATCAACTGGGTTATATTTATTTGTCTTTACATTGCTGATTAACGCGTTAAAACTTGAAACATCTATACCGATACCGTGCATTCCGAGTTCGTTTGCTTGTACCAGGGCAGTGCCGCTACCACAGAAGGGATCCAGTATAGTATCACCTTTTTTGAAATAGACGTCTTTTTTGAAATCGTTAACGTGGTTATCTAGGAAGTATTCAACCAGTTGAGGGATAAACTTACCTTTATAAGGGTGTAGCCTGTGAACATGTTTGGTTCTCTCAGATTCTTTAAGATGGTCAAATGACAAGCTCCAATTTAGATCGTCCCCAAGCTTCCTAACCCATTCTGTTTCCTTTTTCCCATGGTATGACTCATAGTACTTAATTAAATCCTCTTTATTAATCCAGGTATTGCCATTCTCGGTAACTCTATTTATTCTGCCATACTGGATCAGGTACGAAATGTTGGATGTAGTGACATTTCTCCCTAGATATTCACTCGCCCACTTGCTGGCCTGCTTGATTGTCATTAAGTTCGACGCTTCTTCCATTGTATTTGTATTTTACTCGCATTAAGGGCAATACTCAAGATCTGATTAACCTAACAATAGCTCAAATTGTTACCTTAACTGCACTTCATAGCGTCCTGAGTGACGCGCCGGCTTATGGTTGCACAAAACTGACAATTGTTACCTCATTACTACATAGTGGACCTTGCTGGAACAATTCCCGAACTCTTGTTTGAGAAGAAACAGCTTATCCCGGCGTTACAAGGGCTACTTGCATCCTATCCAAGTGTCGTCAGGAAGCGGATTATGATAGAATTACACTGGGTTGCCTAATCAGTGAGAAATAAGATGGCATATAAAGATCAACAGCCAACCTTAATGGGGTTTATGTGTTCGCCATTTGTGGACAAGATTACTAGGAAGCCACTATTTGGTAGCCCATATGCACGCGCGGTTGACATTCTTGGGGTTGAAGCACAACTCTATTCGATCGGGGCAGCACTGGGACATGCGCTACGGAATAAGCTAGATACCTTGGTGAAGTTGCTATTTGTTCCTGGCACAGAGAAGCAGAAAGTCAACGAGGTTCTACGATTATGCAAAAACGATGTTGAGAAAAACCTTGAAGAATTTAGAGATGAATTTGGACAACAACCTGATACATTTGATGACTTTGCTTTTTACAGAGGAATAGGACATGTACTTAAGGCTGAAGGCATCAGATTAAGTCCTCGAGAAGCTTTTGAAGCCTACCTTAGTGGAGATAAGAAAGTAAGGAGACTATTCGATACAAAGGTCAACACAGCAGGGATTGGACAAAGAATCATGGTCTTGCTATTACAGGGCATACATTTTGGTAGCATTTTCTCAGAATTGACAGAGAAAATGTATCAGAATGCTTATAAGGATGATAAGAACTTCTGGGCTGGTAGGTGGGCACAAGGTTTAACCGTTCCCGAGGAGCTCAAAGTGAAAAGCCTTGAAGAAACAGAGAGGGCAGTTCTTCAAATTGTGGCGGTTTACGCTTCAAAGTACTACCCGGAACTCATCGATCCTTTGGGCCTAATGGGTTTTCTGCAACCGAGTAAATCCCGAGAGCAGAAATAATGGAACTTTAAGCAGTGATATGGTGAACCCATGAGCAATGAGAAGACAATAAAATCACATGAAAGGGACCTCTACGAGCCTATTAAGGACTATCTGGCAGAATCCTTTAGGCAGAAGTTCGGTAACTGCTATTTGGAAATTACCGCTGAAGGAGTCTTTAGTCATACGCTGAAAAGCGTTGTTCGCCATGACATCATCTTCTACTTCTTACGGAAGAAAGCACCTGATTTAGTCGGTTTTGTCGCCAGGAAACAATCAGGATGGGATGCTTCATTTGTGCCCAGTATCGTTCAGGACTACATCACGGTAGAGATTAAGAAAGATAAAATAGAATTGAAAGATATTTATCAAGCGAAGATGTACGGAGACCTTTTTCAAGCAAAATACGCCTTACTGATTTCACCTGAGCGCATACCTGAGGAAATCAGGCGACTTGACCAGAACACTTATGTAACACGGCGTTATATGAGCGGCTGGTATGTCCATGTCGGACACTGGATTAGTACTGTAGATAGGATAGAACAGAATTGGCTTCCGCGTTCGCCGTTTCAGGATTGACCACCTATACTCACTAGCTATTCCGGATAGGCTTTACATCTACCGTTTACGTGGTTGCATGACAGAGCGCTTGTCTGTGGATGGGCTGTTACCATTGCACAAGAACTCATAATGTTTACCCCGTTCAGACAGGGGTCGCTAGGCATTTTCTGTCGCTTGGTGTATGATTATCCTAAGTAAGTAATGCAAGGAAACAAAGAATGCCCTGGCTCTCCATCAATTCGGTTCTTTTAAACTTTTTGATTTTTATTGGTGCATGTCTATCCGTAGCTGCGATTGTTTTCTTGGCACTAGCAGCAAAAAAACGAAATTGGGGGAATGCTGCTATGGTATCGGCCATGCTACTCATAGCAGTATTCGGCTGGATATTTAGTTTGCAGGAAGGCTATCTCTCCACACCAGCAGGTAATCCAGACCTCGAAATAATTGACCAAATTGAGACGACAGGTGGCGGAAGTTTATATCTTACATGGGTGACGGTATTGAACCGTGGGACAGGAACTGCAAGGAACTGCGTTGTAGAGATCGAGCATCGTACCCCTGAGGAGAAAGAATATAAATACTTAGGTTATGCATTGTTTCAGCGTGATAGATTTACACCTCATACTCAGTCGAAGTTTTGGCTTTTATTGGCAAGATCATATGATGAAGGCGCACACTGGGAAACATGGATTATGCTAAGAGACATAAGAGATTATGCAGATCAAGAAAGCAACGTTGTCCATTACCGCGTCAGCGCCGGCGAGTACTATTTAAAGTTGACAACGATTGCTGAAAACGCGGAATCCTCTCCCCGCGAATTCAAATTGTATGTCTCACAAGATGGAACTAAACTACCAAAGCTAGAGGCTCTGTCTCAAAAAGAAGTTCAAGCTGAACACTAAAACACCTTTGTTTTAACTTGATCGTACCTAAACAGCGACTGGATAACCTATATTAATAGCCAGAGAACTGGCTGAAACCATTGCGAGCGCTGTGGTACTCGTTGACAGGGCAATAAATATCAATTTCACAAAATAGCGATTTGGTTAACGAAATAGTGTTGCGTATTAGAGATCATCTATTAAGCTTCCGCCGTACTCATGTCAGCTGGTGTTCCGTCCGCGCGATGATCTCATCTTGTACCGCTTTGCCCAGATTAACAAAGTAGGCACTGTAACCAGCTACCCTTACAATTAGATCACGATGTCTTTCTGGATACTTTTGGGCGTTCAGTAGTGTGTCCTTATTGATAATATTAAATTGAACATGCTTTCCATCAAAGCTGAAGTAGGTCTTTATCAGGTCTGATAGTTTTTTCAGGTCTTCTGTGCTCTTTAAGGCCGATGGATGGAACTTCATGTTCAGCAATGTTGACTGGAAGGGCACCTGGTTTATTGTCATGGCACTTCTAATGAGCGCTGTAGGCCCATGAGTATCCCTACCTTGCGCCGCTGACATTGTTCCGTCAGCCAGAGTTTCACCGGCATATCTACCGTCGGGCGTAGCACCGGTTAAGGCTCCACCCGGCACATGCGCCGTAATCGAGATGCCTGCCGGTTTCATTGTCCCCCCCCAAGCAGTAGCGAATGTAACTGCTGTATCAACCCAACACTGGTAGAGTTCTTTGGCTATCGAGTCAACATAGTAGTCACCATTTCCATATTTGGGTGCCGCCAGAAACAATTTTCGCATTTCTGTGTATCCATTCCCCTGCCAGTTTGCCTCAAGAGCCGCCTTTAATTCTTTCTTGGCGACTTTCTTTCCGTCAAAGACAAGCCTCTTCACTGCCGCCATTGAGTCAGCTACATTTATCATGCCAACAGGGTTCAGCATTGAGCCATTCTCAAACGGCATTGTGCGGTCAAGAGCATCTTTGCCTTCCTTTATCGCGTCAACCATCAGCGCAGAATGAAAAGCGTCAGGGAAGAGTTCAGTCTGCGCTCGTAAGAGAATGTTGTGCTCCTCTGCCGCCAAACCCATGAAATAGGCAAGCTGTTCCTTGAATGCTTTCATGAAGTCATCGAATGTCTCAAAGCTTTCAAAGTCTCCGGTTCTGGGACCGAGTTGCCTACCGGTCCGCGGTTCAACGCCGTTGTTCATGGTAATCTCAAAAACCAGCGGTACAATGAACATGCCAATGGCATTGATGCGTGATTTACCGGCTAGGTTAACATCAAGACACCCGGCTAATGCGTAATCCCGCGCATCTCGAAGAGGCACACCATGGCTAACCAAGTACTCGATGTAGGACTTGTCCCCGACGAAGGCGGGCATACCAATCCCGGTCTTCACCACTTCGAGAGCTTTCAGCATTAGGGCTTCGGGTGTCCCCTCATGAACCCTCACCGTTATGGTGTGGTGAGGAGTCTGACAGTCCTTCGCCGCTTCCAGAATGAGGTAGGATAGCTCGTTGGTAGCGTCTTCACCATCAGGTGTTACACCACCAATAACCCAATTGTTCCACCTGGCCAATCCCGACCACTTCTGTCGCTGAATATTGCCGCCGCCGACAAAATTGTACTGCATAACCTTAATCCGAAGACATTCCAGCAATTCCAGCACTTCATCGTCGGTGATTCTACCCTCTTCTTTATCTTTCTTGTAGAACGGGTACATGTATTGGTCAAACCTGCCTCCTGGCGCTGTCCCCTGAGCAATCATCATCCAAGTAAACCAGAAAGCCTGCATCGCTTCATAAAAGGTTCTGGCCGGGTTACCCGGCACCCAGTGGCACGTTTCCGCTATCCGTTTTAACTCTTTCTTCCGTGTTAGGTCTTTTTCCTTGAAGGCCATTTCTGCTGCCACGTCAGCGAATCTGTTGGCAAGGCGAACAACAGCCTTATTGATTATGATTACTGACTTCAGAAAATCTGCCTTTTTTATCGCATCGGTGCTGGTATACCTTAAATTCTTTAACTCTTCCTCTGCGTCTTCTATTATCTTGTTAAGACCCTCATTGAGCACCTTGGCATAGTCCACAACAATGAGACACTGGCCCAAGCCTAAACCCCAGCCAACCCCGGCTGCCCCAAACCCACGCCCTTCGTCTTTCTTTTTCCACGGTGGGCAAAGGATACCCGACTGAATGAACGGCCACAACCTCTCATCATCGTAGAATTGTCCCTGTCTCTCTTCGAGGGTCCTACCTTTACCTCTCCAGTAGTCATCCATTGACCTTAACAAGGCTTCATCTTCATCAGAAATTGTGAGTCCCTGTTTCTTGAGTTCCTCTAGATCTTCCTCAGGCCATGTTGGACCTAGGGAGCCAGCCTCAAGCCCCATTGGTTTACTCGCCACGTTGCCAACAATGAGTTCACCATCTTCAATGATTATTGTTTTGTTATCCAAGTAGTGCGCAGTCGCTTTCGCCCTTCTTAGAATTGCCGGTTCACCCTCGGTCTGTCTATACGAATCCATAACTAGGCGAGCCTTCTCCACGCAAATCGGGTATTTCTCTAATCTAAGACTTTCTTTTAGTTTCTTTACTTTTTGGTTCACTGTTATCTCCAAACTATAATCGCATTAGACTCTATGGTCACCCTACATTTACCCAGAGCACCTCATCTAGGTATGGATTGTCAAGAGGCTTTTAGCGCTTGACACGGTGGTGCAGAGTAGTTTTGTGCATTAATCAGAGGTGGTACATAGATTATCTCCTCAATAGTCTACTTCATATATTCCAGCGGGCAGATTACCGGCGAGCGGCCCTGATATATTATAACAATGTTAATATAATCAAACAATATATTACAACTCTTGTAATTGTTTTTACAAGTGGGTATAATACAAACGGACGCGAGGCAAGGTATACTTGCATACTTTTGCTTCGGGGATAATTATGAGCCAGAGAATAGCGAAACTTAAGGAAGGGCTCCGTATAGATAAGTACCCAATCTCCTGCGAGAAGGCTCGACTGATTACAGAGTCCTTTAAGCAGACCGAGGGCGAACCTCAAATCACAAGAAGAGCTAAAGCCCTTGCCAACGTCTTAGATAAGATAACAATCTTTATTGAAGATGGTGAGCCTATTGTTGGCAATGCGTCAAGTAAACCGATGGGGGTTGAAGTCGACTTCGATTATGGAATATGGTCCCGTGAAGAAATAGACTGGCTCAAGGAAGAGGGATACACAATCTCCGAAGAGGATGAATCAGAGATAATATCGATGAACGAGTATTGGAAGTCAAGGACTCTTGTAGGTAGATCCGGGGAAATATTTGATGACGAAAGGCTGTGGCCATTCAGGCAATTAGGGGTGGCCCTTCCACCATGGAAAAGCAGAACAGAGGGAAGCGGAGGTGGATATGCCCAGGGTGGCATGGGCTTAGGTCCAGGTTTTCTTTTGTTTGGGGTAGACTTTGCCAAGGTGCTCAATAGCGGCTTCAACAAGATAATAGAAGACGCAGAGGAAGAGTTAAAGAATTTAAGGTATACCAGCACCGATGCGATAAAAAAGGCGGATTTTCTGAAGTCAGTAATCATATCACTTAAAGCTATTATTCGCTTTGCTAATAGGTTCACTGACCTGGCAGCAGAAATGGTGGCAAAGGAAAAAGACCTAACACGGAAGAAAGAGTTAAAACGGATAGCGGAAACGTGCCGATGGGTACCAGCTAATCCAGCAAGAACTTTCTATGAAGCTATACAGTCCTTCTGGTTTACATTCTTGATGATAAACCCATCGACTACTGCGGCAGCAGGTAGGTTTGATCAGTATATGTACCCGTTCTACGAGAAGGATAAAGAAGAGGGAAGAATTACCGACGAGGAAGTCTTAGAATTGTTGCAATGTCTACGGATTAAGGACATGCAGATAAACCGGACTTCAGGTAAAATTAACCGACAGAAGAACGCGGGGATGGCCAAATGGCACAATTGGACTATTGGTGGTGTAACACCTGATGGTGAAGACGCTACCAACGAGCTATCCTACCTCATTCTGGAAGCGGCCAAGAGATGCCAGACTACGCATCACACCATAACATTGAGGGTCTATGAGGGGACACCCGAAGCCCTAATGCTGAAAGCTCTGGAAGTGGTGAAGACCGGGATTGGTATGCCAGCATTCGTCGGGGACAAGTCCTACATCGAGTACCTGCTCAATCAGGGCGTACCCCTTAAGGTAGCACGAGATTACATAATGACAGGATGTATTGATGTAAATATAGTAGGACAGTCTCGTATTGCATCCTACGATATGTTCATTGTTCCGCTAGTTTTTGACATTTTCATGCACAATGGCGTGGACCTGAACACCGGTAAACAAGTTGGCATCAAGACTGGAGACCTTGAAAGCTTTGAGTCGTTTGATGACCTAGTGAGAGCGTTTAAGGAGCAGCTTGCCTATTTCATGGGTCTGTCTGCAGAATGTAATAATATTCACCTGCGAGTAAATGCTGAATTATTCCCAGACCCAGTTCGGTCCTCATTGATGCTTGATGCTATTGAGGAAGGCAAGGACATTCTTGATCGCACTTTACCATTTGAGAATGCTGCAGTACTTAACGCTGTTGGCATGATAAATGTAGCCGACTCGCTAGCGGCAATAAAGAAGCTTGTCTTCGATGAAAAGAAAGTCACCATGAAAGAGTTGAAGGCGGCTCTTGACGCAAACTGGCAAGGAGATGGATACGAAGAAATGCGAAAATTGTTTCTGGCGGCACCCAAATATGGAAATGATGACAATTATGTGGACTCAATAGCCAAAGACCTCTACAAGTTCTGGGCGGATACGGCAGTGACATTTGATACCATCTTTGGGGGGAAACATAAACCGACAGGCATCTCAATTTCAGCACAGTGGCCAGGTGGAGCCTTAACCGGTGCTACCCCTGATGGCAGGTATGCTGGTGAGTGTCTGGCTGATGGAACAATGTCACCTATGCGAGGCAGGGATACTCATGGGCCTACCGCAGTAATTAAAAGTGCGGCGAAGATAGACCAAGTGCACTATCAGGCTACACTGCTGAACGTGAAGTTCCATCCATCGGCGTTACAGACTACAGAAGACACGAGGAAACTATCAGATCTGATAAAGACCTACTTTAGCCTAGGTGGAAAGCATATTCAATTCAATGTTGTTGGTAGGGACACGTTGCTAGATGCCCAAAGACACCCGGAGAACTACCGTGACCTAGTTGTAAGAGTGGCTGGTTATAGTGCCTACTTTGTACAGCTGGGCAAAGTAATACAAGATGAGATCATCAGGCGGATGGAGTACCAGCAGACGGCATAAGTGAAGGAGCAAATTTTCCTGAGTCAGGAGGTGGTGCCTATGAGCTTAAGCATGTAAGTGGCTTGGTAGAAATTAGCATAAAGGAGATAGTGCAAAATGAAAAAGGCAATTTTGTTAATTTGCATCCTGATGGGACTAATGCTCATGATTAGCCCGCTCTTGGGTGCTTGCGCTGAACCAACACCCGCACCTACCCCGACACCACCACCTACGCCAACTCCGACACCACCACCGCCCCCACCCGAGCCGATAAAGTTGACCTTTGGCGGTCTGTATCCCCCGGCCCACCCCTTCTCGGTCGCCACTCAAGCCTGGATTGAAAAGATGGCGAAGGAGACCGACGGGCGGGTGGAAATCGAGCCATTCTGGGCTGGCGCCCTCTACGGCCCCAGGGAGTCCGCTACCGAGCTAGGCAAGGGAGTAGCCGACACCGGCGACTTCTCCGGTGCCTACGCTGCTACGGGATTTGACTTCGAGAAGTCGTTTCGTATGGTATTCTGGGGTGTTGACGATAGAGCTCTCGCCCGGAAGGTATATTATGAGGTGTGTGCCAAGTACCCCGAGCTTGACGCCGAGTTCGCCGATGCCAACATCAAGGTTATGGCATATGCTTCCGTCCCACCCTACCACCTGATTACCGTGGACGACCCGGTCCGTAAGGTGGACGATTTCAGCGGCCTGATGTTAAAGACGACCGGCGATATTGGCAAGTTGGCTGCTGCCCTCGGCGCTGAGGGGATGACCATAGGCATGGGCGACACTTATATCGCCCTGCAGAAGAACACCATTGATGGCGGTTTCGTCACGGACGAGACGCTGAAATCGTTCCTGTTCGCCGAGGTGATAAAGTACTGCACGAGGCTGACCATCGCCTCCGCCCCCGCCGGGCACTGGGGCATGAGCATGGACGTCTGGAACAGCCTGCCACCGGACATCCAGCAGGTGTTTGAGGACAACATCGAGTGGTTTGGCTTGAAGGTAGAGGAGTTGGCCTTTGCTATGAATCAGGAGGGCATCGCCCTGGCTGAGCAACATGGGGTGGAGTTCATCGAGCTTCCACCGGCGGAGCTGGACAAGGTCTACGCAGCGGCTGACACCGTCATACGAGAGGAGATGGCTGACCTTGACGCCAAGGGTTTTGCCGGCACTGCCGTCTATGAGGAGATACGCCGCCTTATCAAGGAGTACGGCGGTTAGTGTCCAGCAGCAGTGGACTCTGTCCGCAAGCCTTTGACCGCAAGATTAGGTTGTCCTGAGTTGGGGGGTGCTGAGAGTAGCACCCCCCAAAGGGGAGATTGTGGAGATTTTTGCCAGTATAGTCCAACGTGTGACCAGAGTGGGTGCGGTGGCGGCTGGGGTCTTCTTGTTGGGCGCCATGTTACTTATTGTGACCGGCGTCATCGTCCGCTTCTTCAACATAGCTATTGTCGGCAGCTACGAACTGATGGAGCTGATGATGGCGGTCACTATCGCCTTTGCCCTGGTCTATACCGCCCTGCGGAAGGGGCACGTTGTGGTCAAGATTATCGTCTCTCGATTCCCGACAAGGCTCGGAGCCATCGTCGGTATAGCGGTCTCCTTCCTCAGCTTGGCCATATGGGGTCTGATGAGCTTTGCGGCAACACAGCTGGTCTATGAGAAGGGGCTGAGGGAGGTAAGCGAAACGCTGGAGTTGCCCTACCTCCCTTTCCGGATTGTGTTTATATTAGGCCTGTTCTTGTTCTCGCTGACCTACGTTTCGGACATCTTTGAGGAATTCAAAAAGGTGCTAGGCAAATGGACCCGGTAACTATCGGCCTTATTGGCTTCGTGATACTCTTCTCGCTTCTGGCTCTTGGTATACCCATCGGTGCCGGCATGGCTCTAGTAGGCTTTGTTGGAGTGTGGTTTATTACTTCCGAGGTGGCTGCCTTAACCAAGCTGGCTATCGTGCCCTTCCAGGTGGCGACAGACTACTCCCTGGCGGTGCTGCCGCTCTTCCTGCTCATGGCTCATGTGGTCTTTGTCACTGGAATGGGCCGCGACCTGTTCAACCTGATGGCCAAATGGCTGGGGCACCAGCCCGGTGGGGTGGCCCAGGCCGCCGTCGCCGGCTGTGCCGGCTTTGCCGCCGTCAGCGCCTCAAGTATAGCCACGGCAGCTACCATGGGCCTGGTGGCTTTACCCGAGATGAAGCGGCTGAAGTACGACCCGGCTCTGGCTACCGGTGCCGTCGCCGCCGGGGGTAGCATGGGCGTTCTCATCCCCCCGAGCGGGGCACTCATTATCTACGGCATACTTACTGAGACATCCATCGGCAAGCTGTTCGCCGCCGGCCTTATCCCCGGCATACTGGAGGCGGTATTCTACATGGTTACCATATACATCCTGTGCACCTGGCGGCCCAGCCTTGGCCCCCGCGGTGAGAAGGCCACCTTCAGGGAGAAGATAGCGGCCTTTGGCAGTTGTGGTGAGGTAATCGCGCTTGCAGCCCTGGTGCTCACAGGCATAATCGTGGGCTGGTTTACGCCCACGGAGGCTGGTGCCGTCGGCGCCTTCGGGGCGATACTCTTCGCGCTGTTAAGGAAAAGGCTCAATTGGGAGAAGATGAAGACTGCCGTGCTGGAGACCCTGAAGACCACGGGGATGATCTACGGCATATTGATCGGCGCCTTCATCTTCAACTACTTCCTGGCTCCCACCACTATTCCCTACGTCATCGCTGAATCCGTAGGCGGCTTACCCTTGCCCCCAATGGCCATCTTGGGGATGGTGCTGATGGTATTCTTCTTCCTTGGCTGCTTTCTAGACGTCGCCGCGATGACTGTGCTCACCATACCCATCTTCTTCCCGCTGATTACCAGTCTGGGATTCAACCCGGTGTGGTTCGGCATCCTGTTTGTGAGGATGGCAGAGATAGCCATGATTACCCCCCCGATAGGTATGAACGTTTATGTCATCGCCGGAGTCGCCCCCGATGTGCCCCTCCAGACGATATTCAAGGGTATTGTACCCTTTGTGTTGGCCGACTTCTTCCACGTGGCCCTGCTGCTGTTTGTCCCGGCAATTGTGCTGTTTCTGCCAGGCTTGATGTAACAGGTGTTACAGGAAGTCCGGCAGAAGCCAATGACGGCTCAAGAAAGGGGGTAAAGCGGTTCTAATGAGGGAATCTCGGATACTGGCGGAACACATTGCCCACATTCACTATGATGACATACCTAGCAGTGCTGTAGATGTCACAAAAAGTAGTCTTCTTGACGGACTAGGTGTGATACTAGCTGCCGGCACTATGGGTGAAGGGTGCCAGCAGTTTGTCAACCTAGCTATAGAAGAGAGTGGGAAAGAAGAAAGCACAATCATTGGTTTTAATGCCAAGGTATCGGCAGCTATGGCTGCATTTGCTAATGGATCGATGTCGCATGCGCTGGATTTTGAGGACACTCATGACAGAGCGCTTGTCCATCCCAACGCAGCAACAATACCGGCTGCCCTTGCAGTAGCTGAATCTATCGGGAATGTGAGCGGCAAGGAGCTCATTACGGCACTTGCCCTCGGAAGCGATATTGTTTCCAGGTTAGGTCTTGCACTAAAGGAGGACCCTATTAGATATGGTTGGTATATGCCCCCAATCTTGGGGGCTTTTGGCGCCGCAACGGCGGCTTGCAAGTTACTGAACTTGAGTCCAAAGCAGATACTGGATGCCTTTTCTCTAACCCTTTGTCAGGTAACGTGTAGTGCAGAACTAACACGTAGTCCCCACTCAGTTGTCAGAGCCATACGGGATGCTTTTTCAGCAAAGGCGGGTGTGTTATCAGCACTGTTGGCTGAAAAAGGCGTCACTGGCTTTGAGCAGCCAATAGAAGGTAAAGCCGGGCTTTTCCGGCTGTATTCAAGGGAAGACTATGACCTTACGGTGCTAGGGGATGGGCTTGGCAAAACCTTTGAGGGTGCTAATGTTAGCTTTAAGCCGTGGCCAAGTTGTCGCGGCACTCATTCCTTTATAGAAGCGACCTTTCAAATTGTGAACACTCACGATATAAAGCCCGGTGATATCGAAGACATTAGATTGATTGTAAGTCCTACCCCACTTAATAGAGTGCTCTGCGAGCCTTTGGAGACAAAACGGAGCCCAAGAACAGCCATAGATGCTAAATTTAGTATACCCTTTATTGTGGCTCTAGCCTCAGTCCGGAGAGGAGTTACTCTGAGGCATTTCACCCCACAAGCTCTAACAGACCCTGAGGTACTTGAAGTCGCCCAGAAGATTGCCTATGAGTTAGATAGCAAACTGGAGCCTATGGAGGGCTTCATACAGATAAAGGCTGGACACAAAGTGATGAGTTCAAAAATACCAGAGTTCGCTTATGGGCATCCTACAAACCCGATAAGCCAGGAGTCACTTGTTGCCAAGTTCGTGGATTGTGCCGGGCATTCGGCAAAACAAATCCCAAGGGAAAACCTCAACAAACTAACAGAACTGATTTTGCACTTGGAAGATGTCAAGAACATCAGAGAGATTTTAGTGTATCTCTAGGTTTTATGTGCTGCTATCTATCTCTCTTTACCTCGGTTAGTCAAGAGCAAAAACGCTGATAACCACCTTGCGGACAAAGGCAATAGGTGTATTGTAATATCTTTCGGCTCGTCGAATACTAACCTTAACTACAGCCCAGCCTGCTAAGTGATTGCGTTTTCGTTCTTAAGAATTGCAATATCTTGCCATTCAAGATGCTGCGAATCGCCGATATGTTGCTTTACCATTTGTATGCCAGCTTCACAAAGAGCATGCGCGACTCTGAGCATCCCCTCCAGTGTGTAGTGTACGCCCGGTTGGTGCTGGCCCTCAGCCAATGTAACATCACGTATGGTAACTCTCTCCAATAAGTCGGGATACCCTGCCCTTACCTCTTCCACGTAGTTGTAATGGCTGACACGATATTTACCAGGCACTTCCCAACTCGTTCCCCTGACGCCTCCTTGACCCTCTGCTACACAGCCATAATACTCTGCCCCAACTTAAACCTTCCGTGGCTAGGCTTTCCGAATTAGGACTTCATCTCTTTCAATAACGTACTTAGTATTAAAACCTTGGTCTCGGGTAATCTCCTCCATGTATCTGACCACTTCACCAAACCGCTCATCTTTTGAACTCAAGACCTCTGGCTGAGATTGTTTATTGATATAGGTAGGCAGAAAGGAAACACTCCTTATCTCTCCATTGGAGATAACACATTTAACAATAATTGTTTTCCTCGAATCAGGGGGTAAATAATAAGTGGGATACTCGGGGTCTGGCTGCCAGCTAGGATTAAGCACCTGTATTTCTTTATGCCTTGGACTTTCTAGCATTTCCTTGGTTGGAGACAGGTCTAAAGCAAAATTACAGAGGCTATAAAAGACCACTTTACCTGCATAAACCTCAATGCCCTTGAGTATGTGGGCGTGATGACCCAGTATCAGGTCACCTCCAGAATCAATCGCTACACGAGCGATCTCTTTTTGATATTCGGCTATCACGGCAGGGATGAAATGGATTCCCCAGTGCATGGACAGGATTACTAAGTCAGCTTGAGACTTTGCTTTCCTGATATCATCCACCATCGCCTGCAGGTCATCCCTGTGGGGAAAGGTATGTATTCGGCATGGCGTGCCTGGCTGATCATGCTCAATCTGCTCATATAAGGTGAGACCCCTCATGGGAGCACAACCCGGACGATCGGTCTCAGCCCAATACCCCTGCGGTAAGATTGAATTGTAGGCTAAAAAGGCTATTCGGGTTCCCTTACATTCAACAATTGCTGGCTTTCGAGCCTCTTCAATATTCCTACCCACACCTATGACCATGAGCCCCTGTTCCTCAAGGGCGTGTATAGTATCAAAAAAGGCTTCACGCCCCCAGTCCATGCAGTGATTGCTAGCGAAAGAGACGATACTGAAACCAGCTTCTTTAATTGCCTGGGCTGTTTTGGGATCAGCACGCATGGCAAGCCTAGCTTGTGGCAGAGGAGTCCCTTTGTGAGATAGATTGATTTCAAGCTGACAGAAGGCTATGTCAGCTTGTCTGGGAATGACTGCGACACACTGAAAAATTGAGCCCGGGTCTTCCCTATAGGGAGCCACATCGCCAACGGCATACAACACCAAATCATTAGCCTTATTTACCATGCACTTCTCCTTTCTCCCGTATATTTGACGTCCTCCTACCACGTCCTATGATAGACGCATCCCCAATAAGGCGGTTTCACCAGAAGTAAGGTTTCGACACTATTATAAGATGTCTTCAGCATAATATAAATAGTGCATGTTTATCTGTCATTAAATTTATCTTTTTGTATATTATAACAGTTGTATTTTTTTTTGTTGTACTTTATAATTGGGTTAAACTGGGTTACTGAAAACTTGAATAAGATAAATAAGAACCTTTAAATGACGGTGAAGAGGGAGATTCAAAAAGTAGACAGGGAGATTCGAGCCATGAACTTTCCCCGTCTTGTTGTGTTCGCTGATGTTGTAAACCGGTACACCAATAAAGTATTTAGGAGCAAGACCAGTTGGCTGCGAACAAGCGCCTTGTTTTTCATGATTACACGAGGGGGTAGTCTGACCCCCAGTCAGCTTGCCCGCATTATGCTTCGCTCTAACTACAGTGTGACGAAGATAATTGATGGTCTTGAGAAAGATGGATTGGTGAGAAGACGTCGTAATAGGAGGGATCGAAGGACTGTTAATGTTCAAGTAACTCCCGCTGGTCTAGAGTTTGTCATGGCAAGCTTAAATAATGCTACTGTGGCTGAGGATGAAGTGAAATCCTGCCTGAGTAATAATGAACTTAAAGTGCTGGCAGACCTTACTCGTAAATTGAGGCTCAGACTTATTGACAGGGTATCTGAAAGATATTCGCTCTCCGTCGATGATAGACGGGCGATTTTTGAAAAACCACTTACTTGGATATCAGAAATGTCAAAAAAGTAGAAAATGGGACAGACTTATAGTTTTGCCTACAGCATCAATTCTTAACAAGAACACACCATGCTTTTGTGGCTGCCTTAGGATTCTTACTGTAGGAGGTAATGGGGTTTGTCAAAAAGCCTTTTATTGAAGGAACTATCTCGGTATAGTATTGGCACGTACGCAGATATAATCTATAGAAATGCGCTCCTGTATCCAAACCAAGAAGCCTTCGTGTATGGAGATACGAGGATAACCTTCTCCGAGTTTAATACAAGAGTTAATAGGCTGATTCATGCCTTACATGAGATGGATGTTAAAAAGGGGGATGTGCTTGGCATTCTATCTTTGAACTGTCTGCAGTTTGCAGATGTGTATGGTGCAGCAATGAAAGGAGGATTCATTGCTGCACCATTTAATACGAGGTTGAAAGCGGAAGAGCTTGATTACATCATCAATTATTCGGAAGCCAATATCCTTTTTGTAGGGCCTGAATTATTAGAAGTGGCCAATTCCCTTAAGCTGCGACTACCTAAGGTTAAGAATTTTATCTGCAGGGAGCAAGCACTACTGCCGAAGAGCTTATCGCCTTTTGCAAAGAGACCATAGCAGGTTATAAAGCACCGAAGTCGGTTGAGTTTGTTGATTCCCTGCCCAAGAACCCTGCCGGCAAGATTTTGAAGCGCGAGCTGAGGGAGAAGTACTGGAAAGGGCTATAGCAGTATTGCCCTGAGCTACTGCCACTTTACAGAAGGTGGTGTTTGTGGTACAGACTGAAGATGAGATAATTAGCAGAAATGAAGTAGAAGCTACAAAAGGCGTGATTTTCAATATACAACATTACTCCATTCACGATGGTCCTGGAATTCGGACTACTGTTTTTATTAAGGGATGCCCGCTGAAGTGTGTTTGGTGTCAGAACCCTGAGTCACAAGCATCGCAACCTGAAATCTTTTTTGATAGCGAGAAGTGTACTGGATGTGGAAAATGTGCTCAGGCTTGCCCAGAGGGAGCCATCGAAATTTACGAGGGACGATCGAGGACGAACCGGCAGCTTTGCAAGGGTGCTGGGAAGTGTGCTGAAGTGTGTCCCAATGAGGCAAGAAATCTTATGGGAAGATATGTCACAGCCGGAGAGGTTTTCAAAGAAGTGCAAGGGGACGCAATATTCTACCAGAGGTCGGGTGGTGGCGTCACCCTGAGTGGTGGTGAGCCCTTGGCCCAACCTCAGTTTGCGATTAGCTTGCTTAAGCTCTGTAAGGATGCTGGCATACATACAGCACTCGATACGTGTGGATACGCCAGATGGGAAACTGTGAAGCGGATTCTAAATTATGTTGACCTAGTGCTGTATGACCTTAAACATATGGATCCGGTTGAACATGAGAAGTGCACTGGGGTATCAAACGACTTGATATTGGATAACGTGAGAAAGATTCATCATGAGTTGCCCATTCCCATTCTTGCTCGGGTATCCATAATACCGGGTTACAGTGATTCTGTTGAAAACATTGAGGCAACAGCTAAATTCATAGCAACTGAACTAGGGAATTCAATAAAGGTTCATCTTCTCCCATATCATCGGCTTGGGGAGACAAAATACGAAAGGCTGGAAAGGCTGGGCAAATCAGTCTCAATTGAACCTCCCAGTGATGAGCATATGTCGGAACTCCAAAAGATTGTCGAGTCTTTTGGGTTAATAGCTTACATAGGTGGGTGAGGATGTCGAGATTAGGCAAAGTTATACTTGGGCAGAGTAATGCGCCGCGTCAGACCAAGAAGATTTGAGAAGAATGGACGCATTTGAGACGATGCAAAAGCATTATCAGCAGCGTGACCTAGCCGCCAGGAAATGGAAGGAAAAAGGGGGAAAGGTGGCAGGTTATTTCTGTAACAATGTTCCCGAGGAAATGATTCTAGCTGCTGGCTTCTTCCCTTTTCGAATCAGTGGTGACCCGTGGGGTGGCACAGAGGTAGCGGACAGATACACTGAACCCTTTTACGAACCTGACGTGCGTTCCATGTTCAACATGCTTCTGACCGGGCGGTATGATTTTCTGGATTTCCTGATTATCCCACATTCCAGGGATGCTATTCTCGCATTGTATTATCACCTGGGCAAAGTGCAACAGATTGCCCCCACCCTGAAGCTTCCCGAACTTCACCTTTTTGATACACCTCATACCAGGTTCTGGATGTCTGGCCTTTATATGCGTGACAGGGTGCGTGAACTTAAGAAGAAACTAGAAGAATGGTCAGGGCAAGAGATTTCCAACGAACGGCTATCAAAAGCCATAGCCATCGGAAATGAAAACAAGATGTTGCTGAAGAAGGTTGCTGCCCTGAGGGCAGCCGAGCCACCGCGCATCTCAGGGGTGGAAGCACTCCAGATAATCGGGTCATCCATGTTTATGCTTAAGGAGGAGCATAACAAGCTGCTCAGACAATTTCTGACGGAGGCTGCTCGGCTTCCTGCCAAGGATGGTGTAAGGCTATTTGTCGAAGGAAGCCCTATTGATAATTTGCAATTCTATGAACTTGTTGAATCCGGCAATGCTACGATTGTTGGTGAGGATAACTGCTGGGGCAACAGGTATTCTGATGACCCAGTGGACGTATCTCTTGACCCTCTAGAGGCTATTGCCGAGAGATATCACCTTAAATCACCCTGTCCTCGGATGCATCCCATGGATCGGAGAGTGGAGTATTGCCTACGGAGCGCTGTAGAGGCGAAGGCGCAAGGGATGATATTTTTCTTTCTTGAGTGGGATAATGCCCTAGCCTGGGAGTATCCTGACCAGAAAAAGGCACTGGAAGAGAAAGGTATACCGACTGTGTGTTTTGAGATGCAGAAATACCTTCTATCTGATCCTGAGCGTGAGCGGCTAAGAACCCGTATTGAGCAATTTGTTGAAGCTATAGGCATGGATAAAAAGTCGGCAAGAAGTGCTCATGCTCGACATGCTGCTCAGTGAGCAGGCCAAAGACTTTTCTTCACAATGCACACTAAAAATGGATTTTAACAATGAAAGAGTGTAGGGACAGTTAGAATCTACCATAGTTGTAATTCATGAGTAGACAGAGGTAGGCAATGGCTGACAGTTTATTGGGTGGTTTTCGGGCTCTGGATCTAACGGATGAGAAAGGGTTTGTCTGTGGTAAGATTCTGGCGGCTTTAGGGGTGGAGACAATAAAGATTGAGAAACCTGGGGGAGACCCAGCACGAGGCATTCCCCCCTTTCTTCATGATGCACCGGCTCCTGAAAAAAGTCTGTACTGGTTTGCTTTCAATACCGATAAGCGGAGCATAACCCTTAATCTGGATGCGAGCCAAGGGCAAGACTTGTTCCGGAAACTAGTGGAGAGAGCTGACTTCGTGCTGGAGTCGTTTGCTCCAGGCTATATGGATAGCCTTGGGCTCGGTTATGAAGCGTTAAGGCGAGTAAATCCTAGGATTATTATGACCTCGATAACCCCATTTGGGCAGAAAGGTCCCTATGCTCAATATAAGGGGAGTGAGTTGATAGCTTCTGCCATGAGTGGAGTCATGGTAAGCACTGGAGACCCGGATCGGCCACCTGTCAGGGAGGGGCCTGATTCTATATACTTCCGCTCTAGTGCTGCGGCTGCTCTCGGGACAGTAATGGCCCATTACTATCGTGAAAACACTGGCGAAGGACAACAAGTTGATGTTTCCCTGCAGGAGGTTGCCGCCAGCAGAACCTCATCGGATCTTGTGGTCTGGGAGTTTGATAAGCGCTTGATAAAACGAAATGCCACTATCCGTACGGTTGGCGCTCGTGCTACTCAATGGCTCTGGCGATGTAAGGGCGGGTACGTGTTCTGGCCGTATATGGGTGGTCCGGGTGGAGCGCCGGCTAATAGCGCTCTGTCGCAATGGATTGACGACGATGGATTAGAGAATCCGCTTAATCAGGTGACAAATTGGGACGAATTTGATTTTGCCACATTGCCCAGGGCAGTGCTTGACGTCCAGCAGGAGGCAATACGCAAGTTCTTCATGAACCACACCAAGAAAGAAATCGCTGAGGAGGGATTGAAGAGGGGGATAAATGCAAGTGTGGTAAATAATCCTGCCAATGTGCTTGAAAACCCGCAACTTGAAGCACGGAGCTATTGGGTAGAATTAGAACATTCCGAATTAGGCGTTACGCTTACCTATCCAAAGTATTTCTTTTTAAATAATCAGACGGAGAACTTTATAAGACGCCGAGCACCACTTATCGGTGAGGACAACGACGATATCTATGCAAATGAGCTAGGATTGTCGAGCACTGAAATGGTGGCATTGAAGGAAGCAGGTGTTATTTGAGAAGGAAGAACAAATGAGGCGGGTCAGTGGAAGTATGGAAAAGCAGGCATTAGCTGGAGTAAAAGTTCTGGATTTTGGCTGGGCTTTAGTGGGCAGTTTGACTAGTAAACAACTTGCTGACCATGGAGCGCAGGTGGTCCGTGTCGAATCTATCACACGTATAGACCTCACGAGAACAAACCGGATGGTCTCCATGTCTTCCGCAACCAACCCGGATGATAAACCATGGTTTACCCATCTTAATACCTCAAAATATGGCATAGCGGTTAATTTGAAGCATCCTCGGGCGCGGGAGGTCATAGACAGACTTATTCGTTGGGCCGATGTAGTCAACGCTAACATGGTTCCGGGGACACTGGGTAGGCTGGGTTTTGGCTACGAATATATTAGGAGTATAAAGCCCGATATAATAATGGCTGAAGGGAGTGCGTATGGCCAAACAGGCCCCATGGCGCGCAAATGGGGCGTTGACGGAACTGGCGCGGCTTTATCAGGCTATCTCGATCTCACCGGCTGGCCAGACAGGGGACCAGTAGGCCCTAATGTTCCCTATGGTGATGTCGTGCTTCCGTTCTTTATTGCTGCGGCCATTGTTAGCGCCTTGGACTATAAGCGCCGCACTGGGAAGGGGCAGTATATTGATGGTAGTATGTTTGATGTTTGCGCTCATCAAATTACAC
Organism: Dehalococcoidia bacterium; assembly: GCA_030615965.1. Taxonomy (GTDB): domain Bacteria; phylum Chloroflexota; class Dehalococcoidia; order GIF9; family AB-539-J10; genus RBG-13-51-36. Next base: position 29,787 of record JAUWYE010000003.1, read on the forward strand.
CAGCTCTTCTTGACTGGGAAGCTAATGAACACTTACAGACCCGCAATGGTAACCGCATCGCCTATGCTGCCCCACATGGTGTCTTTCCCTGCAGGGGAGACGACCGGTGGTGCGCCATCGGGGTGTTTACTGATAACGAATGGGAAGCTTTTTGTCATGTAATAGAGGACCCGTCCTGGACAAGAGAGCCGAGGTTCGCCACCCTAAAATCCAGGAAAGAGAACGAAGACGCACTGGAAGAGCTAGTAGCAGAATGGACAAAACAACATTCAGCTGAGGAAGTTATGCAAATAATGCAGGCAGCTGGTGTGCCGGCGGGCGTGGTGCAAACCATGCAGGATTTATTGGAACACGATCCTCAACTGAAAGAGAGGGAGTTTCTTGTGCCACTGGAGCACCCGGTAATAGGGGTCTTTGGTCATCCAACCCCTCCCTACAAATTACTCAAGACCAAAGCGCAAGTGAGGACTTCCCCGTGTTTGGGGGAACACACCGAGTACGTCTGTACCCAGCTTCTGGGTATGTCTGATGAGGAGTTTGTAGAGCTATTTCGGCAGGAGCTATTTAAATAGAGCAGGTTATTGGTGGTAGTGGTATACGAAAGTGAGGCTGATGGATGAGTGAAGTAAGAAGTGTTAGCGGTCAGCCCAAGGCTGGCAGCGGGCAGGGGGATAGGAGTGTCAAGCAGTTGAGGAGCTCCGTCGAGGCAGCTGCCTACCAGAAAGAATGGTTCAAGAAGACGAGAGAGAGAATAAGCGAAGGCGACCCCTTCGCTCTAGCGCAAGCTGATACACCCCATGAAATATTCCTTACCATGGATATACCGGTTGTACCGGTTCAGTGGTGGTCGGCGGTTATTGCTGCCAAGCGCCTGTCTGCCTACTACTTCGATTTGATGAACGAGCGGGGCTACCAAAGGAACCTGTGCCGTTACTGCTGCCTGCCATTGGCTTGTACCATGGACCACAATCCAGAGCGCGCACCCTGGGGGGGATTGCCCAAACCCACAGTGCTATTAGCGGAACTAACATGTGACTCACATTCAAAAATATTTCATCTCTGGGCCCGTGAGTATGGTTGCCACTTCTTTCCGCTGGAGTGTAGCGCTTCTACCGTATCGTACTCTCGTTGGTGGGAAAGGATAAAACACCACTGGGATGAGGTAATCGAGCCTCATAGACTGGATTTGAGGGTTGAAGAGCTGAAAGCGCTGATAAGATTCTTGGAGGTTACCACTGAAAGGACATTCAGCCATGCCAAGTTTGTAGAAATCATGGAACTGGAAAATGAACAAGAAGAATACTTCAAGAAGACGCGTGACTTGATAGCTGAGACCGTTCCTTGCCCGGTGAACTTAGCCGACCAGTTCGCCAGCACTATGAATCCACAGTGGCACCGGGGCACGCAGTGGGGGCGCGACCAAGCCAGGATGTTCTACGAGGAGGTGAAAGAGAGGGTAAATAAGGGCGAAGCAGTTTGCAAAAATGAAAAGCTCAGGCTGATGTGGATTGGGGCAGGACTCTGGCATAACATCGCTTTTTATCAGTACTTTGAGGAAAAGTACGGTGCTGTTTTTGTTTGTTCCATTTATCTCTCTATTGCAGCAGACGGCTACGCTCGGGATTGCCTTAATGACCCGCTGAGAGCTTTAGCTAGCCGCCACTTGAGCATGGGAGAGCACTTGCGCCAACCAGACTGGCTGGTGAAGGAGGCAAAGCTGCACAAAGTCAATGGGGCGGTTATGATAGTAGCTGAAAATTGCATACGTGATGTTGGACGCAGATTCACACAGATAGCTTTCGAAGATGCCGGTATACCGCTGCTTACCATTTATGCCGACGTTGTTGATGCCAGGGAATGGGATGACGATAAGATCAAATCTCAAGTTTCCAGCTTTATTGAAGAAAGGCTTTTATCCTAAATTAGGTTTAGGGCGCCACTTATCGGAGAGCATAATGAGCAAATCTACGAAAAAGAGCGTGGCTTATCTAAGCAGCAGATAGCTGATTTGAAGGAGGTAAAAGATGACCGACGAGACACTCACGATGATGGCTGTAGGGGATTTGATTCTTGACGAGCCACAAGCTGAAACCTATTTTGAGCTTGTGGTGCCGGTGCTGAAGTCAGCTGACGTGGTAGTTGGACAAGGAGAGGTCGTCTTTACCGACCGTGGTTTCTGTGCATCTACAGATGTGGTTGCTCCACCTTGTGACCCGAGTAACATGAGTGCTTTACCCTTTGCCGGCTTTAACGTAATCACCCTTGCCGGCAACCATCTCTGGGATTCGGGCCCACCAGGGATAGAGGACACAATAGCTGGTCTTCGGAATTATGGCATTGCCGTTTGCGGAGCCGGGATGAATATTGACGAGGCCAGGCGCCCGGCCATAGTTGAGCGTAATGGAACACTATTTGGTTTTCTGTCTTACAATTGCGTTGGACCCAAGGAATCCTGGGCGACCGCTAACAAGCCGGGTTGCGCCTATGTGAACATCCTTACCCACTATGAATTGGATTATGCTACTCCCGGAGGTCCTCCGGCCATATACACCTTCGCTGAGTCCAGAAGTCTCGAATTGATGGAAGATGATATCCACAAGCTCAGGTCCCTTTGTGATGTTCTGGTAGTTGCTTTACATAAAGGTATCGGGCATGTGCCAGCCAAGCTGGCAATGTACGAACAACAAGTATCGTATGCCGCCATCGACGCCGGAGCTGACCTGATCCTCGGACATCACGCTCACATACTCAGAGGAGTCGAGCAGTACAAAGGGAAAACGATATTTCACGGCTTATGCAATTTCGTTACCGTCACCCGAGCTCTAACAGTTGACCATACCCAGGACTCCCAGCAGTGGGCTATAAGGAGGAAGGAACTCTTTGGCTTTGAGCCAGACCCTGAGTATCCAACGTATCCCTTTCATCCTGAAGCAAAGCAAACAATAATTGCCAAGTGCACCATAAGTGATGGTAAGATTACCCGGGTGAGTTACCTTCCCTGTTTGGTCAATAAACAGGGACAACCGGAGATACTCAAGAATGACGAAAGGGGACAGCAAGTTTTCAATTACATGGACAGGATAACCCAAGCAGCAGGTCTAAATGCTCGGTATGAATGGGACGGGAATGAAGTAGTAATCCATTGATAAGGAATTAGGGGAAAGGGGATAGAATACGTGATAAGCAGCTGTGCCATGAATATGGGTTGTGACTCTTGTGTTTAGCTGTCAAGACAACGTTTAAAATGTTTAATATCTAAACTGTTGACCTGTAGGGGGGGGGTGTTAGTATAATATTGTAACACTACAGTTCGGCAGCAAAGTCTCTACTTATAGATCAAGACTGGTTGAAATAATGCCGAAAGGAGGTAGGACAAATGAGAAAATAGCTGCTGGATTACGCTGCAACAAAGAGTATACAAAATCAGGAGGTATCAAGTGAAAAGTCTAAAACTGGTAGTGTTCATTCTTGTAGGAGTAATTTTCGTAGCCACCGCGTTCTTGGGTGCCTGTGCCGCACCAGCTCCAGAAAAGGTTATAGAACTAACCTACGGCCAGACCGAAGGCCCAGAACATACTTTCTCCCAGGCGGATTTACTCTGGATAGACAAAATAGAGAAGGATACCAACGGCTGGGTTCATATCACGCCGTATTGGGGTGCAACCTTAGTCAGCAGGGCAGAGAATACCGCTGAGCTCATTAAAGGGGTTGCTGATCTTAGCTATCTTTCTCCAAGAACAGGGTACCCTCTTATGTTGGGAACTCTGGGGTTTCCTTTTGGGGTCCCTGATTGGGAGACCCAAGTGCGTATTTACGAGGAAGTGTTTGAAAAATTCCCTGAGCTCGACGCCGAATGGGTTGATTTGAAGGTTATGGCAAAGTCCGTGGCATCGAACTATCAGCTTATCAGCACAGTGCCCGTCCGCACTCTAGATGATTTCAAGGGGCTGAGAATAAAAGCTACGGGGGCCTACATCGAGGTAGGTAAAGCGCTGGGAGCCGACGCGTTCTATGTATCTATGGGTGAGACCTATATGGCTTTAGAAAAAGGGACTATAGATGCTTGTTTTGCCCCCTACGACACCCTCAAGTCATTTAGGTTTTATGAAGTGGCACCGTACGTCACTATCTTAAACCTGCAAAGCGCGGTTCGCCCGACGAGAGGAATGAACCTGTATACCTGGAACAGGCTGCCACCGGATATACAGCAGATTTTCGAAGACAGCATTGCGTTTTGGAGTTTAGAGGATAATAAGGCGAGGGAACGTGTTAATGGGGAGGGTGTTGAACTCGCCGAGCAGGCAGGTGTTGAGTTTATTGAGGTGTCAGCGGAGGATTTAGCCGAGCTTTATCAAATTATGGATACCGTAATGCGTGCCGAGGCAGCCAAGCTTGATGAGAAGGGGCTTCCCGGGACCGAGATTTATGAGGAGGTACGCCGCCTCGTAGAAGAATATACCAAGTGAGGTTTAACTGACACATAGAGAACATACACTCTTGCACATAAAGTCGTAATAATTCCTTGCCCCGACGCAAGAGGGCAGTGGAACGTAAAGTATGGACTATTTGGCTAACATTGTTCGTCGGATGGGCGGGTGGGGTATGGCTCTGGGGGCTGCCTTCCTGACAGGGATGATGGTTCTCATTGTGGCAAACATTATTTCCCGCCTTTCCGGGCATGTTATAGCCGGTAGCTACGAGCTTTCTGAGCTTATGATAGTCGTCGCCGTTGCCTTTGCCCTGGGCTATGCGGCGCTGAAGAAAAGTCATGTTGTTGTAAAAATTGTGGTATCTCGATTTCCCCAGCGGGCTCAGTCAATTATTGAAGCTTTTATGTCCCTTATTTCCCTGGCTACCTGGGCACTGATAGCCTGGGCTGGTTTTCTTATCTTGTCTGAAAGGTGGCTTACAGAAGAAACTGACCTGCTCGATGTTCCTTACCTCCCATTTAGATTTGTCTTTTTGTTGGGTTTGCTCCTGTTCTGCTTGGTATACCTGATAGACCTATTTAGGGCGCTGAGCCAGGCGGTGAGGAAATGAGCCCGGTTGAAGTGAGCCCGGTTGTTGTAGGTCTTATCGGTTTCGTTGCTCTTTTTTCCCTTTTAGCCTTTGGATTGCCGATTGGCGTTGGCATGGCTATAGTAGGCTTTGGTGGGCTATGGTATTTGATATCGCAAGGTGCCGCCATCGCCAAATTTGGATTGATGCCATTTGACACGGTATGTAATTGGGATTTGGGCGTCCTGCCCCTTTTTCTACTTATGGCTCACGTTATCTTTGCCTCCGGAATAAGTAAAGACCTGTATAACGTTGCCGCTAAATGGCTGGGGCATCAACGCGGGGGGGTAGCTATGGCTACTGTGGGGGGATGTGCCGGGTTTGCTGCTGTCAGCGCCTCCAGTCTAGCCACAGCAGTTACTATGGGTCTGGTGGCCCTCCCCGAAATGAAAAAGTATAAGTATGACCCGGCGCTGTCTACCGGCTGTGTCGCCGCTGGGGGAACTATAGGCCAACTTATCCCCCCCAGCGCTGGCCTTATTACGTATGGGATAATCACTGAAACATCCATAGGCAGGCTTTTTGCTGGCGGCATAGTGCCAGGAATACTCGAGGCTATCTTCTATATGGTTACCATTTATATTCTTTGCCGGTGGAAGCCTAGCCTTGGTCCTCGAGGACCCAGCTTCAGTTTCAGAGAAAAGGTGGCGTCTTTTGCGAGCTGCGGCGAGATAATAGGGTTAATTATCCTTGTCCTCGGGGGTCTCATCGTTGGTTGGTTTACCCCTACTGAAGCCGGGGCAGTAGGCGCTTTCGGGGCTATCTTTTTCTCCCTGCTCAGAAGGCGACTCAATTGGGAAAAATTCAAGCATGCTCTGACTGAGACGATGAAGACCACGGGCATGCTTTATGGTATCCTGATTGGCGCCTTTATTTTTAAATACTTCCTGGCGGTGACCACTATTCCGTTCGTGCTAGCCGATTTTGTCGGCGGGCTGCCCCTGCCCCCTCTAGTCATTATGGTACTTGTTATGTTAGTGTATATATTCCTCGGTTGCGTTATGGATGCACTGACAATGATTCTGCTTACTATACCCGTTTTCTTTCCCCTGGTTCTAAGCTTGGGCTTTGACGCAATATGGTTTGGCATAATAATAGTGAGAATGGTGGAGATAGGGCTGATTACCCCACCTATAGGTATGAATGTATATGCCATCTCCGGGATAGCTCCAGATGTGCCTGTAACTACTATATTCAAAGGCGTAATTCCGTTTCTTATAGCTGATATGTTTCACGTGGCCCTCTTGTTGTTTGTTCCCGCAGTTGTACTGTTTTTGCCCGGCATCATGATGCAGTAAGCTAGAGACGATTAACAATGTTCGGCCACAGGTAGTAGGCTTAAGTGGATTCTTGACCCTGGCCTACGATTCCATGAAGAGCACTATAGCCGCAATCAAAGATGCTGGTCTGCGAGACAAAGTGAAAATTATGATCGGCGACGGTCAGATTAGCAAGCAGGTAAAAGAGTATCCCGGCGCTGATGCCTATGGCCGAGACGCCATGGCCGGGGTATCACTAGCCAGGGCATGGATAGGGGGCAAATAAGTGGACAAGGAATGGACCGGGTTATCGCTGGAAGCAAAGCTGGAGAAGATGTTTGAGTCCTGGCTTGCGCCACAGGGGATAGATTTTATCAGTGCTAGAGCAGAGAAGGCGTACCAGGAAAGGGCAACCAGGATAAAAGACGCTATTCAATTGAAAGTGCCGGACAGGGTTCCGGTCATCCCCAGCGTCGGGTTTTTTCCTGCCTATTATGCCGGGATAACAGTTGAAGAAGCCATGTACGACTACGACAAGCTTTGCCAGGCATGGGGGAAATATACCTTTGACTTTGCGCCAGATGCACATTCCGGCTGTGGCCGTGCTGGGCCTGGGAAGGTCTACGATATTATCGACTATAAGCTTTATGTATGGCCAGGGCATGGCATTGGTCCCGATATGCCATTCCAGTGCGTTGAAGCTGAGTATATGAAAGCTGATGAATATGACGCGCTGATTCAAGACCCGTCCGATTTCTGGATGAGGGTTTATTTACCTCGCATTATCGGTGTGCTGGAGCCTTTAAGTAAGCTCTTTCCATTTTCCAGGGTAATTGAAATAAGTAGTATAAGTAGTTTTGTCCTGGAGTACGGCATGCCAGACATCCGCGCCTCGTTTGAGACCCTTTTCAAAGCGGGAGAGGAAGCTATGAAATGGAGAGAGGCTTGCCGTGCCTGTGATAAAGCGGTAGTGGAAACCGGGTTTCCAATGTTTCGCAGTGGTGGCAGTTTAGCACCTTTTGATGTGCTCGGTGACACCCTCAGGGGAACCCGAGGCATAATGCTGGATATGTACCGGCAACCTGATAGGCCACTTGAAGCTATGGAAAGGCTGACGCCCCTGATGATTGAGAGGGGGGTATCAAGCGCGCGCTCTTCGGCTAGTCCTCTGGTGTTCATACCTTTACACAAAGGTGCCGATGGTTTTATGTCTGATGAGCAGTACAAGTCGTTCTACTGGCCCACCCTCAGAAAGGTTATCCTGGGTTTAATTGACGAAGGGCTCATACCGTTTGTTTTTGCCGAAGGCTCCTACAATGGGCGTCTGGAGATTATCAGGGATTTGCCCAAAGGCAGGGTCGTATGGAGGTTTGACGACACAGATATGGCCAGGGCCAAGGAAATCCTGGGTGATAACGCTTGCATCTACGGGAACGTGCCAGCGGCAATATTAAGCACAGGAACGACCGATGAGGTGAAGGCCTACTGTAAGAAACTCATAGACGTTGCTGGCAAAGGCGGTGGATTCATCTTATCCTCCGG
>JAUWYE010000074.1 GCA_030615965.1 Dehalococcoidia bacterium
GTATATCCTTCATCCTGGATATTCTGTACACCATTGGCGATGAGCGGATGCTCTCAATGCCTGCCCCCGAATTTAACATCTCCTGAGCTAGTTCATAAAACTTCATTATAGTTTTAAGCATGAGGCCGGCTTTTGCTGGCACACAGTAGGTATCGACTTCGTGATAGGCGCTTTGCTGGAGAAAGTCCTCGCGTATCATCCTGGCGATAAGAAGCAATAGTTTGTCGCCTTCAGGTAAAGCTTCAGGACCGACGAGTCTCACGATTTCCTCCAGCTCAGCCTCCTGCTGCAACATTTTCAAGGCGCTGGCTCTGGTATCTTCCCATCCCGGATCGTGCTCATTCCACCAATCTTTAACTGCGTCTACATAAAGGCTATAGCTAGTAAGCCAGTTTACGGTAGGGAAATGTCTCTTGTTTGCCAGCGAAACATCCAAGGCATACAAGGCATCTATTATTCTAAGTGTGTTTTGGGTTACCGGTTCGCTGAAGTCGGCTCCTGGGGGACTTACAGCACCAGCTACTGTTACTGAGCCCTTTCTTTGAGGATTGCCTAAGCATTCAACCATTCCTGCTCTTTCATAAAAAGAGGAAAGCCGAGAGCCCATATATGAAGGAAAGCCTTCCTCCCCTGGCATTTCCTCCAGTCTTCCACTCATCTCCCTCATGGCTTCAGCCCATCTCGAAGTTGAATCAGCAACCAGCAAAATGTCGTAACCCATGTCCCGGAAGTACTCGGCCATAGTAATGCCAACAAAAATACTTGCTTCCCTAGCCACAACGGGCATGTTAGAGGTGTTAGCTATAAAGATTTCTTTCTCTTGTAATAATCTTCCTGTGTTAGGGTCCTTGAGTTCTCTAAAGCTAGTAAGTACGTCAGCCATCTCGTTACCCCTTTCACCGCAGCCAACGTAGATGTTCAGATGTGTCTGAGCCCATCTGGCCAGTTGCTGCAGGGCAACGGTTTTTCCAGTACCGAAGCCCCCGGGTATCGAAGCCTTGCCACCGAGGGCTAAAGGGAACATGTAATCCAAAATTCGCATGCCAGTAGTGAGCAAGCCCGAAGGATCGAACCTCTGCTTATAGGGTCTGGGTTTTCTCACTGGCCACTCTTGCATCAGCGTGAGTTCTTTTACTTCCCCATCATGTTCCACCCAAGCTACAGGCTCTTCGACAGTGTAGTCGCCTTGGCGTATCTCCTTTATCGTGCCTTTGATTCCCACCGGCACCATTATCCTGTGTTCTATTAGATTGGTCTCGGGCACTACGCCTATTATATCCCCTTGGCTAACAGCATTCCCGACCTTGACTTTAGGTGTGAACTGCCATTTTTTGTCGCGGGGAAGAGCTGAGGCTTTGGCACCCCGTTTTATAAACGGGCCAGTATTCTCACCCAGGGTAAGTAAAGATTTTTGTAGCCCATCGTAAATAGAGCCCACAAGTCCGGGGCCCAGCTCTGCACTTAAGATTCTTCCTGTTCCTCTCACCACCTCGCCAATTTTCAATCCCAGAGTATCCTCGTGTGCTTGAATTATTGCCCTGTTCCCTTCTAGTCCTACTATCTCCCCGACAAGCCCTTCTTCACCTATCTCGACAACTTCATAAACCTGGGAACCTTTCATGGCATCGGCGATAACTAGGGGACCTGAAACTCTCCATATTTTGCCCATATCTTCAACCTCCTAATCTTGCTATAATTTCAAATTTCTACTTCAAACCCTATAGATTCTCGGATAAGTGCCCTGTAATATTCCCTAATATCCGGGTACCTTGTGCCAAACTTCGACGGGACTTCGACAATTACAGGAGTCGTCCCCTTTTTTTTTCTAACCTGGGTCACCAGATCTTCAACATATTGAGCATAGTCTTCCAGCATCACTACAATACCAACATCAGGCTCGGTTAGCAATTCGGTTAGAGCTTTCCTCACATTTTCATGGACATCCTGATTGCCCTTTATCGTGTAATGCTTGCTGATACCAGCCAATCTCATTGCATTGACCAGCTCTTCGTCTCCTATGACAGCTATATCTAGGTGTTTGATAGACATCATGTCACAGCACCAAATAATTCCTTATTTCCTGAACGGGAACACCATCGACTATTGTTTTTAGAACTAGCCGCAAGTTGCGTATTTCAACCTCTTTGAAGATTAAATACCAGGCCATCACCAGTGGGGATAGCACTCTTGGTGACAACATTTCCTTGAGCATCCTGAACTTATGCTTATCGATAATTTCATCTACAGCCGTGATGCTTTTGGTTTTATCATAATTAGTGGATACTTCATTTGCTATATCCTGATATTGGGTATCCTCCAGCTTGGCAGGTATGTCGGTCATTTTAAGGGGTAGTAATTCTTTAATGGTTTTGTCTGTAATCCTATAGCCGCCGGCAATAATAAATTCAGCAGCATCGGGTCCTATGCCTGCAATTATAGCTCTCAAGGCAATTTGCAGGTTTGTTAGATCTATCACTAAGCCGAAGGCTTTGGTAAGTACAGAGCCATCTTTTATTCTTCTTGCCATGTTTAACATGCTTTTATAATACTCACCGTCTAAGTTAGCTTCAACAAGGAGCTTCGACTTTGCGCTTTTATCTATTTTGTATTGTTCCAGGGCAGGTACATAATTTCCTAGTTTGCACTTGATGAGTAGCTGGATGATGTCGTCTACATTCTCAGCGTTGAAAAGTTCATCTAGCAATGCATTATTATGGATAATCCCGACCGGTATCATACTGGGTTTTTTACCACCTGAGATGCCTTGTAAAGCAGCTTTAATATTCGAGACATCGTACTTCACCACATATGCTCTGGATACCTCCAGTATCTCTTTGGGCAGGAACTTAAATGATTCTACATATCGGATGCGATGCGCGAGATAACCCCACAAGCATTCATCTAGATAATCAAAAGTCTTAACAGGCAATTCCTCCAGATAGCTTCCTATATCGGTCTCTCTGATGGTTGCCAGCGCATCCTGGAGGTTGGGCGCTGTCATCATTTTATCTATATGTTCGGAGGTGACAGTTTTAGGTTCCTCGCCCTTCAAACAAGCAGATATAAATGCGTATCTTGGATTAAGCACGACGTTCTCTTACGGAGCTTCAAAGAGTTCCTTATTTATCTTGGGCAGTAACTTTGGTAGCAGCATCTCGAGTCTGGTTTCGTAAGTGTTATCTATCCTGAGCTTTCCCTCAGCATCCTCAGCTATGACCCCTCCCAAGCAATTGGATTCCTTGACCTCCACTATCTTGCCAGAAAATTCCTTATCCGCTTCAAGAAATTTTTTTACAGTGCTTACATCTTTTGGAGAAACGTAAATTCTGGCTTTGTCCGCGCCGAGTCCCTTCATAGCTTCCCTGATCAATTTTGGAAAATAGCTTGCATCGCTTGAAATTCGGGACAATTCCCTCCGCGCCCCGTCAATTATTTTGGAAATTGCGTCAGCTTTCGCACTCGATAGCTGCTGTCGCGCTTTGATAGAGGCCTGAGCCAAAATTCTAGCAACCTCCTCCTCTGCCTCTCCTAGCATTCTGCCCCTCTCTTCCTCGAACCTCACTTCCCTCTGCCTTTTGGCTTTCTCTAGCTCTTCTTGCGCTTTCTCCTCAGCCTCTCTTATTATGTTCTGGGCATCCAACTTTACTTTGGCAACAACGGCTTCACTTATTTTTTCCATATCTTACAGATCCTTAAAAAAGTCCTAACATGGCCAATGCCATTATGGCGAATACCAGTCCCAGCACGCCTATTAGCTCGACGAACACGGCTAACATCATGGCGTTAGTCAATATCCGCCCCTTTGTCTTGGGCAAAAGTGAGATACCCGAAGCGCACACAGAGCCCTGGTACGCTCCCGAGAACGCTTCAGCAGCGCCAGTTATGACACCGATGCCCAATACCGCGAAACCCATACCACCACCATCAGGCATGGCAGCGAGTGAGGGAATTACCGTTGTTAAAATAAGTATCAGTGTTATGAGGCCATAAAAGGTCTGGGTCATCGGTAGCGATGCCAGGAGAATGACATTCCTGAGCTGTCCTGGTTCCTCAGACAGCGTAGCTGCCCCGGCTGAACCGGCAATACCGATGCCTATTGAAGACCCTGCCAGGCCTCCGGCTAAGGCTATCGCACCTCCGATGACTGCCAGGGATTCGGGGCTGATTAGCATCTTACACCTCCGTTAATTAAATATTTTTTAACTGCGTTCACACTTTGACAAATACAGGTCGAGCCTTCAATCGAAACGGGCTGTATGCCCTGCCGCCTCCTTCATAGAACTTGAACAAGAACTCCACAAAACATAGCCTGAGGGAGTGTACAAAACATGTTATGCCGCTGAGAGCTAAATTAAGCACATGTCCAACAAGCAAAACTATTATAAATATTAAGGTGCCAACTACAGCCTGGACTATTCCAACAGGCATCATGTCAGATAATAACTCTGCCATCAGGTTAAAACAGTATGCCAGGTAATATGTGGCCAGCCCCACACCTGCCAGCCTGGCATAGGACATAACATCGCCCAGTAGCCCGGTGACATCAAATATCCAGAAAATACCGCCCATGAAAGCACCCTTCTCCATCAAGGAGGAGACGACGATTAATACTATTCCTATAATCGCAACGTATAACAGGATAGAATATATTTGTCCAGTTAACAGTGGAATATCTATGCCAAGTATGGCATGCATAATCCAGGGTATGGCACCGATCTGAAGTATAAATAGCCCAGCTTTGTTAAGCACTACCGCCTTCTGCCCCTCCTTTATCCCTCTAATAAGTCCAAGCACATGGGCTATGTTTACGTGAACCAGACCTATTATTAATGAGGCAGCTATGAATTTCATGGGGTCTAAATATATTGCCTGAATTGTTTTGGAGAGTGCTAAGCTCTCGATTCCAAAGAACTCGTAGAAGTTGCCCAAATAGCTTCCCGTAAGCACGCCAATAACCAGAGCAACACCACCACTTGTGTAAATTATCCTTTGGAATAGCTTAAAACCTTCAGATTCAGGGTCATCAACGAGAAGTCGCAGGCCACGGTTTGCAAATAGCATGAGGAGGGCAGCGTACACTACGTCCCCCAGCATGATGCCAAAAAAAATGGCAAAGGAGTATGCTATTACCGGAGTGGGGTCCCATTCCTTATACTTTGGGGTGCCAAACAAGTTCACAATGACTTCGAACGGCTTAACCGCGGTTGCATTCCTCATCTTGGTGGGCGGCTCCTCTGCTTGCTCTGGCTTCCTTGTATCAATGAACACGTAGCCTATGTTCTCCCTGAGCTCAGAAATTGTAGCTTCGATATTACTTTCTGGAATCCACCCCTCGATTAATGTGACGTATTTTGCCTCACAGGCTTTGGCTAAAACTGCTAACCTTTCTGTTTCGGCTGATAATGCCTCCCTGAAAAGGACGAGCTTTTCTAGATTCTCCCTGGTTTTACTTTCGATCTCGGTATGAAGCTTTGCCAGTTCTTCTTCAAGACTGTGGATATTACCGTCGGCTGCTTTAAGAAATTCCCTCAGGGTCAAATCTTCCCCTGGTATCGGTAAAATCCTGCCTCCCCCATCCTTGACTGTGGACTCTATAGTTTCCTGATTTTCTACTTTGGCAATGGCATACAAGACAGTCTCGTTTTCTACTGTGCCCGAAAGGTTCTCAAGTATGTAGTCTCTAAGTTTAGGGTATGAAGTTTCAAATAACTCGTTTGGAAACACAAAGACCCGAGAAAAAAGATAACTTCCAGAAAAATTTAAATCTTGTAATCTAATATCGGCCTGTCGCTCCAGAGAGCCAAGATACTTGGTTAGTTCTGCTAGCTCCTTAACATCCTTGTTGAGTTTGGTAGCTCTTTGATGCACGTTGCTGAGCTTGGTACATAGCAATCTTACTTCGCTGTCAACTTCGTCAAACGGCCTGGTATATATAACTTCCACATCCTCTCTCAGCGATACTCTTTCTCCTTTTGGCATGTAAGCTAATATGTCGTTAATGCTTGTTGATAATTCACCGATTTTCCTTCGTTCCCCTTCAATGGCTTCTTTGTCTACGGGCTTTAGCTCTTCGCTTTCCTCGACATGAAGCACACCAATGGCATGCAGAGTTTTGAGGGTCTTGGTGGAGTAATCCTTGGTAGTCACTACCCTGACTTTAGCCATAGGGTCAGATGTATTGACGATTAAGGGTATCATGTTAACTTCTGCCCGTGACAATATTCACCACGAGCTCCGTAATCTCTTTTACTTTTTTATCGGCATTGATGCCGATTTCAGCAGCTTTCTTCGCAGAGTCCTTGATTTTTTTATCGGCTTCTGCCCTAGCCTTACTCGCAATCTTGTCACACTCAGTTTTTATCTCATCGAGGGGCAACTGAGAGGAAAGTATTTTCTTAGCCTCTTCTCTGGCTTCGAGGAGGATTTCGCTGGCTCTGGTCCTTGCCTCTTCGAGTATCTTTTCGGCTTCGACCTCGAGGGCTTCTACACTACTGGTGATTTCTTTGGCCATAACACGTCTTCTTGATAGTTCCCTGGGCTACTACTGGACAACATTTGCACACAGGCTGTTTCTGTAATCGGGTGGATAATCATTTCAGCAACTGATGATTGATTACGTCCGTGATTATAACAAGGTGGTTCATTTTTGGCAAATTGGTACTCTTGGTAAGAATCCACGCTCCTTACATATCAGCAACTTCAAAGTTTGTTATTAAAGTGGAATGCTTTATAATTCAAGATATGCGAGTGCATGCATTACATGGGTGGGAGGTGAGCGTTGCCCGGGCGAGGGAACTACAATTGAGCCTGGCGAAAAAGGTGGTGACTGAAAACGAAGTTATTAACCCATGCCTTGTTGCCGGTATTGACATATCTTCTCCCGATGCTCAGGGCGTAGCAAGTGGAGCCGTGGTGGTTCTCCGTTATCCTGAGATGAGCATAGTCGAGGTAGAGGTAGCTCAAGGTAAGATTACATTGCCCTATATTCCTGGCCTATTGTCTTTTCGAGAAAGTCCCTTGATTCTGGCTGCTTGTGAAAAACTATGTAATGTTCCCGATCTTGTTCTGATTGATGGTCAAGGGATTGCTCATCCCAGGAGGGTTGGGCTTGCCTCACATGTGGGACTTTTTCTCGATTTGCCTACTATAGGCTGTGCGAAATCTATCCTTTGTGGCCGGCATCGGCCCGTAGGAGAAGAAGCTGGCTCTCATGCTGAACTACTTGATAATGGGGAGCTTATCGGAGCAGCGTTAAGGACTAAATCAAGAGTAAGGCCGGTGTATGTCTCCGTGGGTCACAGAATTGACCTGGCATCGGCTTTACAATGGGTGATAAAATGCTGCCGTGGTTATAGGCTTCCTGAAGCTACCCGCCTGGCTCACCTCGCTGCCGCGGGCAGACTAGTCTGTGAGCCAGACTACCATTGGAGGGGGTTTGATTATGGTGACAGGTAAAATCATATCGAGATTTATATAGTTGACCATATTATCAATGCAGGAGGGATAAATGCAAGAAGAGAAGGAAAATCTAGAAGCCTTGCTTCGTCAAATTTCAGACATCATGGTGCATCTTTGACATCCCTGGCAAGGAAATGGAAATTGCCGGGATAGAGGCAGAGTCAGCCCAACCTGATTTTTGGAGTGACCCGGCTAAAGCCCAGGCTATCATGCGGGAATTCAGCGG
>JAUWYE010000135.1 GCA_030615965.1 Dehalococcoidia bacterium
TTCATTGCCCCGGTGGCATTATCAGCGCCGGCTTAGCCATCTACGATACTATGCAGATTCTTCGCTGCCCTATATCCACCATTTGTATTGGCTTAGCAGCTAGCATGGGCACCTTGCTTCTTTGCGCTGGAACTAAAGGCAAACGGTTCGCTTTACCCAACTCTACTATACATCTGCACCAGGCAGTTGGTGGTGCTCAAGGGCAGGCGGCGGATATTGAAATTGCTGCCAGAGAAATCATGAGGATGCAGGAAATGATACGTAACATCATAGCTAAGCACACCGGTCAGCCGGTAGAGAAGATTGCCCACGACACCGACAGAGACTTTTATCTTAGCGCTGAACAGGCAGTGGAATACGGCATTGTAGACGAAATACTTAGCAAGCCAGCCAAGAAATAAAATGGATGCACTACGGTTAACAGCGGCCAGGGTCTGGTCAGATTAACCCGCCCGAATGGTGCTGCCTGTAAGGGCTGAGATGTCTTTTAGTTTTAGCTGGTATGATGATAACGGGAATGCCAGACTGGATGGAGGCAAGTGCTACGGTTTATGCCGCAGGTGAAGCATTCGGTGGGCTGGGCAAAGCGGGCTTAATTACCATCATCGTCGTTTCCATAATCGCTATTGTTACCTTCGTGTGGATCTTCCGTGAGACCGGAAAGCGAGAGTAAGTAATCTACATTAGCCCAGTTTAGCAGCTTCCTCTCTAACCAGATGTCGGATCCTTTTATGGATTTCCAGTGCCTGAGTTAAGTCTTTTGTTCCAGCTATCCAGTGGAACCATTCTCTATCCCCTGTCCCTCCAGCCACCTCTTTTTCCTTGACTATTCTTTCAACAGTGTGGCGGCCACCTTTCTCCCAGGCTTCCAGAACCACCCACAGATCATATAAACTTACCGATGCCAGACCCAGGATGGAATAGGGCAATACGTATTCATTAGCATTGAAAGCAATAGCTAAGCCACCTGCTTTGTTCACAGCCCGAAGCATTTTGAAATCTGTGATGCTATCCCCTACCACCGTCCAACGAGAAAGTGGTTTTCCCATCCTGGTGCTAAAGTTCTCCAGTGCCTCTACCTTGCGCCTCCCCCCTACTGGTTTCACCTGGCCTATAATTCTTCCCGAACTTGTTTGAGGCAATTTTTGCCCATAAAAATAGTCCAGATATTCCCTTATTCTAGTATCGTCAGTAAAAGGATTAAGATTCACAATTTCGTGTTCTGTTTGCTCCAGTAAGGCAAATTCATCCTGGCTTAATAGTTGGCGAATCTGCGCTAGGAGAAAGGAAGTGCAAGCTACATTCTCACTGGGTATGCCCAGTCTCTGTGTGATGGGGAAGGCATATTGTTTGTAACTAGTACTAATACAAAATATGTCCCACCCTCGAGATTTAAGTTTGGAGATTAATTCAGTTGCCCCGGAAGTTAACCCAGCTTTCTGCCCCATAGCAGCGATTTGTTCCTCTTCTATTCCGTGATAAGCAAGGAAAGGAGTGATGAGAGCGAGTGTGTCTCCTGGCTCGTAGTCAGGCCGACCTTCTAAAGTCAGCAAATCATCATAACGGCTGATGACTTCGAAAATCTTGCCGCCACGGGGGAATAGCTTCATCAGTTCATAGGCATTATCTTGGGGAGCTAAAGGGCCTTCGAGGTCAAAGCAAATCAAGTTCATCTCAGATTTTTCTTCACCTCCTCATCTATCTTGCCACTAAGGTTATAGCCACTGATTAACTTTCCTTGAATATCAATTACTCTCCTGTCCTTTATGCCGACCTCGCCCCGGCTCAAAGCTTGTAATGTCAAGGTGATAAGAGGAAATTCTCTAGCAAGTTCGTGCTGGCGAATAAGCCGAAACAGCATGTCTTTGTTATCTTTCCGCCAATATTCAGCGAAGGGCGCACCTTTAGTAGAGAAGAGGCAGTAGCTAACTACCGGACCTCTATCCAGTTCGGGGGTAACCAGGTGCATCATTGCTCCGGCTGTGTCGGCTTTATTTTGTATCAACGCCCAAATTACCTCCTGCCAGCTACCCGTAGGTCCACCGGGGGGTGCAGGATGAAGATTAATCATATCGTATTTCTGACATAGCTCTTCACTCACGATGAGCATATAGCCAGCAAGAACACAAAGGTCGGGAGCGAATGGTTCAATCTTCTTGTTTACCTCTCTATCGTATTTGATACGCCATTCTTTTTCTTGTCCGGTAGTCTTGAACTTTTTGTGAGATAAACAGACAAGAGGAATGTTGTAGCTCCGAACAAGCTCAAAGAACAGGTCGCTTTCCTTCGCCTCGCCAGGTTCTCGGTTGCTAAACACGAAGCTAATTTTCCCATTAATGTCGCCGCTGTGGCTCTTATCCTGCACAGCTTGCAAAAGCTGTCGGGCAGCTTCATCTCTCCCTGTGGAAAACCAACCAATGTTCAGCACGAGCCCGCTTTACCTTCCTCACTCGTGTCATTTTGAGCCCTTCGCTTTTTGTCATTGCGCGCGAAGCGAAGCAATCTCCTAGCGCTCAGGGTAAACTCCGTGAGGAATCTCCAAGTATATGTTTCCTTATCCTGGCCCACGTGCTAGCAAAATGAGCTAAATAGCTAGATTTTTGCCCGAATATTTTGCCCTGAGCTAAAGAATTTAGGAAGTCGTCAGGTCCATCGAATTCGGGCATTTCCACATATGCTCGGCCAATTTCGCCTACAGTATGGGCATCGCTGCCAGCGCTGGCAGCCTTTCCCTGCTTTTTGGCTAGTTCCCATGCTCTGGCGATGCTATTAGAAAATGGCGTACGAGAATTAAAAGTTTCAATAATATCGACCTGGGATAAAACTTCCGTCGAAGTTAGCGTGTTAGCATTCCAGAACAGCGACCTGCCAAATGGGTGGGGAATAGCCACTAGACCGCCTTGGCTTCGGATTCGAGATATTGTTTCCTGGGGAGACAATCCCTGGGAAACTCCTTCACTGAGAAAGAGCCCCATTATTTCACCCACAGGCGTTAAGATCTCCTCAGCAATGATTACTTTAAACGGGGCAAATCCCTTTAACTTTAAGGCGCCAGCAATGGTGTTGTGGTCAGCTACAGCGATACAATTTATGCCTAGCTCGAGGCAGCGCTCGACTATTTGCTCCAAAGGTGTGAGACAATCCATAGAATAGCAGGTATGGATATGTAAATCAGCTTTTATCAATTAGCTTACCTATCTTGTTATTGCCTATTGGTTATTCCGGGCTCTGTCCCTCTTGTCATTCTGAGGGAGCACTTTGGCTTAGCTCGGTGTAAACTCCGCGACCGAAGAATCTGCCCCTTTCGCCTGTTGCCTGATTATACCAGATTCCTTAAGGTTTGCAGCTAAATTCGTTCAACCTCAGTGTGTACTTTTGGGGAAAGGAGCCAGCATTGCTGATAAGAGAAAGGCGAATCAAGCGATATTAGCCAGCCTTCCCCAGATATTCCCCGGTGCGTGTATGGACTTTGATGATGTCGCCTGTATTAATGAAAAGAGGAACCTGGATGGTTGCTCCCGTTTCTAGCTTAGCTGCTTTAGTGCCTGCGGTGGCCCTATCCCCCTTGAAGCCAGGTTCTGTTTCTGTAACCCGGAGCTCTACCGAAGTTGGTAGCTCTATAGTCACTGTATCCCCCTTGCAGGTCAGAATCTCTAGCATCAGACCCTCTTTTAGATAATTTGTGCCCTCTCCTATTTGAGCCGAAGTTAACATAATCTGCTCGTAACTTTCATTGTCCATGAAGTAATAGAGGTCGCCATCGCTATAAAGGTACTGGACGTGGCGGTGTTCCAGAAATACCGGTGTAACTTTATCCCCGGATTGGAAATTCCGCTCGGCGACATTCCCGCTACGAACATCACGAAGTTTCAACTTGACTACAGGCTGTCTTTGCTGCATCTTAACATGTTGGCATTCCAGAATTTGGTATATTTCGCCATCTAGCTCTATGGCGACTCCCTTTCTCAATTCTCCGGCATCAATCATTTAGTAACCTCCGTGTTTATTGAGAGTGAATTGTCACTCTGAGTTTTGCGCTCCTTGTTCAGAATAACAAATCCCTCTTTGCTTTGCTAAGCACTTTGGCCTTGCCATTTT
>JAUWYE010000118.1 GCA_030615965.1 Dehalococcoidia bacterium
CAATAAGCTCTTCGATAATCTGAACAACGGGGTATGCCTTGGATAATTGAGAAATTACGTGAATAACTATGTCAACGGGTGGGGGGAATTTCTTGTATTTCCTGAAATGGTTGTCTTCGATTCTTTCTAGGCTTCTGCCCAGCTCTATCCTCTGGCATAGTAACTTCTCTTCACGGACATTGAGAAGTGGCACTCTGCCGATTTCCTGAAGATACATACGAGCTGAGTCGTCAATTACATCATATTCCCCTAGTGGTGGCGGAGGCTTGATCTCTTCAGTTTCCTCAGCGGGGAATTCTTCGCTTTCTTCTTTTTCTTCAGCTTCCTCGGCTAAGGTGCTGCTATCCTCAACTTCGGCTTCATCGCTGGGTAAGCTTTCAGCCGTTACCTCATCACTATCCATGTTGACTTCTTCTTTCATTGAATCCATGGTTTTTTCCCTTTTTTAACAAAGACGTCCTGAAGTTGTTGCCCGGAATTTATTCCTTGTTCCTCTAGTTTGGACAACTCTGAGCTTATACCACCCTTTTCCCGCTCAATCTCAAGCATCGCTTCCTTCTCAGTTTCAATTTTCCGGGATAACTTCTCCAGTAGACGGAGAATACACTGGGCTAAATCAAGGTGTCGTGTTCGCTCGCTTTCCCGTATAGCTGGGGGGGAACTTTTATTAACCAAATAGTATAAATGTTCTAATAGACTCGTGTCAAGTTTACTTTCAAGGTTCGAGATATCAGAAGAATGTTGCCATTTGACAAAGACCTCCCGATTTTCCGTGGATTCGAAGTGTTCTGGTGATAGTTCTCGCGCTAAAGGACGAAGCTCTGGGTACTGAAGGAGAAGTGCTAAGCAGCGTTCTTCAATAGGGCTGGATACAAACTGGCGGGCAAGGCGAGATTGTTCTGTGGGCTTGCTAAGTTGAGGCCTTTTCCTAGCGGTCTTTAATTTCTGCAAGGCAGCTTCTACGTCCGACGTTTTGATTTTTAGTGCACGAGCCAGTTTCTCCACATAATGGAATTTTTGTGTGGGATCCTTTATCTCATAAATTGAGGGCAGGAGTTTCTGTACAGCTAGGGACTTGTCTTTGGCTTTATTGATATCGACTTTGCTTATTACAGATTGAAAGGCGAAGTCTAGAATAGGCATAGCTTGTTCTACTAGTTTCTGCCAGAGAGCAGGGTCCTCTCTTATTACCTCGTCTGGGTCTTTGCTCGGAGGTAATAAGATGACATTTGCTTCAGCATTGGAGTAAGCTAATATTGCTTTGCCTCGCAAGGTAGCTTCTTCTCCGGCAAGATCGGCATCGAGTGCCAGGGTTATGTTATTGGTTAATCTTTTAACGCCTTCCACCTGCTTCTCAGTTAAAGAAGTTCCCATTGAGCCAACTACATTTTGCCAGCTGTGTTGGTGAGCAGTGAGAACATCCGTGTAGCCTTCTACGATTATTACTAAGTTTTCCTTTCTAATGGCAGATTTAGCCCTATCAACGCCATACAAGCTGCTACTCTTATCGAAAATCGATGTTTGGGGGGAGTTGATATATTTAGGCAGGGAGTCATCCAGAACTCTAGCTCCGAAACCAGTGACTCGACCTTGGATATCACATATAGGAAACGTCAGCCGGTTGCGAAATCGATCGTAACTACCTCCTTCTTCTTTCTCGATTATTAGACCAGCTTCTACTAGCTCCTTTTCTGTGTAACCTTTACCCAGCAGGTAATTCTTAATGGTTTCCCAAGCATCAGGACTGAAACCGAGACGGAACTCTTTGATAGTCTCGGGCATAACCTTTCTTCTTGCCAGATAGCTTCTCGCTGCCTCGCCTGCCCTAGTGCTCGAAAGTAAATGGTGATAGTATTCAGTAGCTGCCTCATTAATCTGAAATAATCTCTCTTTCTTCTCATCCACAGCCTTGCCTGGCGCCTCAAGGGGGCTTAAAGTTATGCCTCCCCTTTGAGCTAAAAGACGAAGAGCTTGGCCAAAATCAATGCCCTCCTTTTTCATGATAAAAGAGAAGCTATCGCCGCCAGTTCCACAGGCACCAAAGCAATGCCAGCTTTGTTGCGCAGGAAAGACAAAAAAGGAAGGATGTTTCTCACTGTGGAAGGGGCATAAGGCTTTGAAGTTACGCCCCGCTTTTTGCAGAGTAACATACTCAGAGACAAGCTCTACTATATCTAATCTCTGCTTTACCTCCGTGATTACGCTCATTGAGATATCTCTTCAGCTAATCTTAGCGCATATTGATCGGTCATTCCAGCAATGTAATCAATGACTTTGCGCTCCTTGTTATCCGGCAAAGAGGCAAATTCTCGAGGTAATCTATCCTCGTGCTTCAGGAAATGAGAATATAACAGACGCAATACCTCTCCCGCCTTCACTGCCTCCTCTCCAGCTAAGCTAGGATAATATACTTTGTCAAATAGAAACTGGCGGAGTATGTTAGTTGCTCCAAGGACTTCAGGGCTCATGCCTATAGTTGGCTTGGTTAAATCGCCATTGCCACTAACGGGCCAGGAGCAGTCTACGATATCACAAACTAGGGTATTAATTCGCTGTGAATGCGCATGTCCCAGAGTTGCTACCACCGACTTGGGCAAATCATTCTGGGAGATAATGCCAGCTCTTATGGCATCTTCGACGTCGTGGTTAACATAGGCCACGATATCGGCTATCTTGCATATTTGACCCTCTAAAGTATTGGCATCTCCCCATCCCTCTCCTAAGATCTCAGCTTGTCCCTTGGAATGATTGAGAATGCCATCTCGCACTTCCCAGGTAAGATTTAGCCCCTGTCCCTCCCTCTCCAATAAATCGACTACTCGTAAGCTTTGCTCATTATGCCTGAACCCACCGTGATATAACTCGTTTAGGACCTCCTCGCCTATATGACCAAAAGGCGTGTGCCCTAAATCGTGTCCGAGAGCGCTAGCCTCAGCGAGGTCTTCGTTGAGATTTAGAGCTCGAGCTATAGTTCTGGCTATTTGGGATACTTCCAGAGTGTGAGTAAGCCTGGTGACATAATGGTCACTCAAGGGAGCAATAAAAACCTGTGTCTTATGTTTTAGCCGACGGAAGGCCTTGGAATGGATGATACGGTCACGGTCACGTTGGAAACTGGTTCTTATGGGGCATGGTTCTTCCCACTTCAGCCGACCACGACTGAACTTACTCTTAGCGGCATAAGGGGAAAGGGCTTCTTCCTTCTTCTCTGTCTGTTCACGTATATTAGGTTTGTTAACCATGGAATCACTATAATATAGCAAGACAAGGCAAAATCCTTAATTTATCGCAGCAGCCCCCTCATGTCCTCACGCACGTTTTCTTTTGGTTTTTGATTTTATCCTATTTTCTACCTCTGCTATATTTAACCTCGTCGACAGGACCACATCCGGGTTCAAAGACATCGAATCTATGCCGCACTCAACTAAAAAGTCGGCAAATTCAGGAAAATCACTCGGCGCCTGACCGCATATTCCTATTTTCCTCCTCGGTTTATGACGATGTGCTGTCTCTATGACTTGCTTCACCAGCCTTTTCACTGCTTCATTTCTTTCATCAAATATGTGTGCCACAAGTTCGGAATCCCTGTCTAAACCAAGAGTTAATTGCGTTAAATCGTTCGACCCTATGCTGAATCCATCAAACACATCGGCGAATTCCTCCGCCAGAATCACATTGGATGGTATTTCGCACATTACATACACTTCCAACCCATTTTCTCCTCGCCTTAAGCCAAACTCTCCCATGGCTCTTATCACCTGCCTCCCTTCTTCCGGTGTCCGGCAAAAAGGAACCATCACCTTCACATTGGTCAACCCCATCTCATTCCTTACTTTCTTTATCGCTTCGCATTCTAAACCAAAGGCGGGCTTAAATTTCTCATCATAATAGCGAGATGCCCCCCTCCAACCTATCATTGGGTTACTTTCCTCTGGCTCGTAGCGATACCCCCCAATTAAATTGGCATACTCATTTGTCTTAAAGTCAGAAAACCGAACGATGACCTCGTTGGGATAAAACCCCGCCGCTATTTTCGCTATCCCCATGGCTAAGTTATCAATGAAAAACTCCCTTTTATCCTCATATGCTGCGCTCTTTTTATCTATCGCTTCAATTACCTTTGCCAATTTCTCGTCATTACTCGCTGCTTTCTTCAACTCATCATATTCTATCAGCGCCATGGGATGTATGCCGATGTAAGAGTTGATGATGAACTCTTCCCGAGCCAAACCCACGCCGTCATTGGGAATTTGACTTTGAATAAACGCACCATCGGGAATGCCAAAGTTCATCATTATCCTGGTGTCGGGTCTGGGGAGCTTACTCACTTCTACTTCATCTACTCTGTATTTCAATTTCCCTTCATATATCCTGCCCTCACCTTGCGAACAATCTATCGTGACCTCTTTTATCTCCTTCAAGACCTCCGTCCCCTTGCCGGTGCTAATTACACAGGGTACCCCAAGCTCACGACTCACGATAGCTGCATGGCATGTCCTTCCACCCTTGTTTGTAATTATGGCACTGGCAATCTTCATTATTGGCTGCCAGTCGGGGTCTGTCATATCAGTGACCAAAACTTGACCCCTCTTGAATTTGTTAATTTCACTACTATTTTCTATCACATTCACTTCGCCCTGCCCTATTTTTACGCCTACTGCTTCCCCTTTGAGCAGCAACTTTCCTTTTTCTTCCAGCACATAAGTCCTGAGCGAAACTAAGTCCATTTGTGAATGCACTGTCTCTGGCCTGGCTTGGACTATGAAAAGTTCCCCGGTTATCCCATCCTTTGCCCATTCAATATCCATGGGCAGACCATAATGTTCTTCTATAGTGCAAGCCCACCTGGCGAGAGTCAGGATTTCATCGTCACTCAATACGAACTTCCTTTGGTTCTCTGGTTTGACTTCTTTTTGCTCCGTTCCAGCTCCATCTCTCTTGTAGACCAACTTCTTTTCCTTCATCCCCAGCTTCTTCTCCACAATAGGTCTGAACCCTTCCTTTAGAGTGGGCTTGAAAATGTAAAACTGGTCTGGATTAACAATTCCCTGTACCACATTCTCTCCCAGACCATAGGCAGCAGTTATGTAGAC
>JAUWYE010000163.1 GCA_030615965.1 Dehalococcoidia bacterium
CCCCTTGGTGCATATGACATCTTTGATTAAGGTAGGGATGCCGGTTAAAGGGGTAATTTCATGAGCAGCTTTGATGTAATTATCGAGTTTCTCTGCCTCCTTCAGTGCAATGTCTTCAACAATAGTGACACAGGCGTGAACTTTCCCTTCTATCTCAGCGATACGCTTCAGTACAGATTTTGTCAGTTCCGTTGAGGAAATTTTCCTTTGTTTAAGAAGCTCGTGTGCTTCATGAATAGTTAGCTGGTGCAGTTCATTCGCCGGCATACTTAGAACCTGTCCTTGAGGCTGCGACGCTTGATAACTCTGCACCAGTCGCCGCCAGTTTTGCCGTGCATCTCTTTAATCCTGGGGATGTATCGTATGCCCATGAATATCCCCAGGCCCATGGAAAAGAATATTAAAGGCTCGCCGTGGTAGTCGAAGTAGATTAACCAGGCAACAAGTGGGAAACCAATAAGGAGTAGGCTATAACTAAAGGTGGGATTACGAGTAACAAGTAAAGCTATTACAAAAACAATGACGAGAAACGGAATTGCTCTGGACATCAGGAAGAGGAGAATCCCGATGGCGGTAGCTCCTCCTTTGCCGCCACGGAATTTGAGGAAGACGGGAAAGACATGGCCCATCACGGCAGCTACGCCGGTAAGCCCGGTAAGAAAATCAAATGGTGAAATCAGAGGGTTGCCTGACAACCACCGTACCAAAAGAATTGCTCCTATACCTTTGCTCAGGTCAGCCAAGGTTACTAGCACGGCCTCCACCAACCCGACCTCGTAGTAGACATTCATAGCGCCCATGTTTTTGCTTCCGACCTCGCGGATGTCTACCCCTTTTCTCAGACGACCGGCAAGATATGCTGAAGGGATAGAGCCAAGGAGGTAGCCAATTATGATGGCGATAACTATGTTAATCATTTGCCTGATGGGCTCACTCTAGTATTGCTTGAACTTTAAAACATTTTTCTGCTTGTTTTGGTGCGTTTGATAAAATCTCAGCTTGGGAATATGAGTCAGCTACATCGTCTTTCCTGAAGACATTCTGTAGTGGGATGGTATGAGTCGCTGGTGGCACGTTGGCTGTATCTACTTGCTTGAGTATTTCGAAGCTCTCCAGAATATTAGATAGCTGGAGGCTAAATTTCTCCACTTCCTCCTCGCTTAAGCCCAAGCGAGCAAGCCAAGCGATATGCCTCACCTGTTCGTAACTCAGTTTCATCTCGGCGTGACTGTTACATTATAGCATTACGCTTCGTAATGTAACAGCGGTTGCTTATCTTCAGGGGCAATATTATAATGTAGAGCCGTGCAAATCCGAAACGTTGTCTTGCTGTCTCATCAAGGGGCAGGTAAAACTTCGCTTACTGAGTCCATGCTCTTTAGCTCAGGCGCTATTCAGCGTTTGGGGAACGTTGAAGATGGCACTGCTACTTCAGATTATGACCCACTCGAGGTGGAACGTCATATGGGCATCAACCTGTCCCTGCTTCCATTTGAATGGCAGGGGGTGAAGCTGAATCTCATTGATACCCCGGGATATGCTGATTTTACTGGTGAGGTAAGATCGGGATTGAGGGTAACCGAGGGAGCAATAGTTGTAATATGCGCCGCTTCGGGTGTGGAGGTAGGCACAGAACAGATGTGGGGCGATGCTGAAAAAGCAAATTTGTCTCGGTTAATATTTGTTAATAAGATGGATCGTGATAATGCTGATTTCTTCGCTACTTTGGAGGGAATTCAGGCTACGTTGTCACCAAGATGCTTGCCTCTTCAATTACCCATAGGTTCACAAAGTGATTTTCAAGGCATTGTAGATTTGGTGACTATGAAAGCTTATATTGGCGCTGCCTCGCAGGAAGCAGAAATACCTTCGACACTTCGGGAACAAGCAGAAGCTAGCCGTGAGAAGTTAGTAGAGGCCGCTGTGGAAGCTGATGATGAGCTTATTAACAAGTATTTAGAGGGCGAGGCCATAAACAACGAGGAAATTTTTGCTGCCATAAAAAAGTCCACCATTACTGGCAAGCTGGTGCCTGTTTTTGTTGGCTCTGCCTTGCAGGGCATCGGCACTCAGCAAGTTCTCAATGGTATTTGCTACTACTTGCCTTCGCCAGAAGAAAAGGATGACTTTGTAGCTAAGAATATGGCCACTGGTAATCAAGAGGAGATCAAACCTAATTCGGAGTCCGCCTTTTCAGGTCTTATTTTTAAGACCAGCGCAGATCCTTATGTTGGCAAGCTCAGCTATTTTCGAGTTTATTCAGGCGTTATTTCCAGTAATTCCCAGGTTTGGAATGCTAACAAGAATAGCGTGGAACGGATTGGCCAGCTCTTTACCGTGCTGGGCAAAAATCAACAGCTAGTGCCGCAGGTCGCTGCCGGAGATATTGGGACAGTGGCGAAGTTAAGTTTAACCACCACCGGGGATACCCTCTGTGATCGCAAACATCCTGTGATATTCT
Organism: Dehalococcoidia bacterium; assembly: GCA_030615965.1. Lineage (GTDB taxonomy): Bacteria > Chloroflexota > Dehalococcoidia > GIF9 > AB-539-J10 > RBG-13-51-36. Next base: position 2,462 of record JAUWYE010000163.1, read on the forward strand.
CCGGTATTGAGTTCCCCAAAGTGAATTTCAGCATGGCAATCCAGCCTCAGACGAAAACCGATTTAGATAAGATGAGCACCGTTTTGCCCAGGATTTGTGAGGAGGACCCTTCTCTCCAAACACGTCGAGAAGTTGATACTAACGAGTTTATTATTTCCGGAGTTGGTGATAGCCATCTGGAGATAGTCAGAGAGAAAATACGTCGCAAATTTGGAGTAGAGGTGAAATTAGATCTGCCAAAGATTCCTTACAAAGAAACTATTACTATGTCAACCAAGGCAGAGTATAAACATAAAAAGCAGACTGGAGGACATGGTCAATATGGACATGTCCGTCTGGAGTTGGAACCTTTGTCTCGGGGTGGGGGATTTGAATTTGCTAAGAAAATCGTTGGGGGGGCAATACCCCAGAACTATATTCCCTCTGTGGAAAAGGGAGTCAATGAGGCGAAACAAGAAGGGGATTTAGCTGGTTATCCCGTAGTGGACGTGAAGGTAACCCTTTACGATGGCAGCTTCCATGCAGTAGATTCTTCGGACATTGCTTTTAAGATTTCGGGAGCACAGGCCTTAAAAAAGGGATTATCTCAGGGACAGCCGGTATTGCTTGAGCCTATAATGAATCTTACTATAACCGTGCCTGAGATGTATAC
>JAUWYE010000048.1 GCA_030615965.1 Dehalococcoidia bacterium
GACATGTAAGTGCCTGGCTTGTAAACGCTATGGATTGGCTGGGTTACGAGCATGGAATGCAAGGGGCAATAGTGAAGGGCGAGGAAATGGCACTAGTGGCTTCAATAGGAGAGCTATTCATAACCTGTGGACCCTCCTTAGAGAGGCAGAGGAAATTGATGCCAAATTGCAAAGCGGGGAGTACTGTATATGGTATCGTCAGCATGTCACAGGTACTATATTGCCCAAACTTATAGAATATGCTTTGTATCGTAATGGGAATTTCTAGAAAAGGTAAAGGCAATGAATAGGAGCAATCTAGAGTCTACTTCAACGGAAAGAAACCATCTTCACGAGGGAGCAAGATACTTATTGATTCTGTCTTGCTCAAAGCGCAAGACGTCACTCCTTGGGCAATGGCCTGCTATCCAAATATACGACGGGCCTATATACCGTGCCTTACGAAAGCGTTTGAAAGCCCTTGACTTGTCGCTTGTAGATATATGCATTATCTCAGCCAAATATGAGCTTATTACTGCAGAGAGCATGATGGAACACTATGACTGTCAGATGACAGCTGAACGTGCGGTGGAGCTTCGCGATGTTGTGCTATCGGAATTAGTAAAGATGATTCAGAACAGAAGTTATAAAGAAATCCTCATTAATTTGGGTTCTATTTATCGCGCTACTATATATGGTATTGAAAAATACGTGCCGAGTGGTACACAACTCACATTCACTAGCGGAGGAATAGGCCGAAAAACATCTCAAACAATTAGTTGGCTTGAACGAGTCGCTTCCGTAGGTCTGAATAGTAAGGAAATCAGATAGTTGAGAGCTTAGATGTTAGATTTCATAGAGAAGTCTATTAAGCTAGACATGACTGGACTTAGTAGTTGCTTGAAACAGACGTGGCAAGAACTCAATCTCCAGCTGAAAAATAGTCCAATTGTGTTCCTAATCTATAGACAGATACCATTACTCTTCGAAACAGAGGTGCTGGAAGCAATTGGTAACTGCCTGAAGCCCGAGTTTGAAGATGTTACTAGAAATATTTTTAGTCCGCCACCTTCTTTACGCACACTATTTCTAGTCCAATTAAGGAAAGAAGACCGAAAGGTGGCAATATGGTCACACATCGTCAAACGTTTAGTTGAATCGAAGGGTCGCTCCAAATTCATTGTTCCAATATCACAAGAGATACTTGAAGAACTAAGAAGAACTTCTCTTTACTCATTAATAAAACCATACTGTGCTATCTTTAGCGATGTGGCTGAAGACCCTACAGGACTACTTGGATGGTTGACTGGAATGCAAGAGCCCCATCCTTACAAGAAACGACAGCTTGCAGAGCTTTTGTTTATAGCAGCTGCCTCTAAGATAGAAGAGGAGTGGCTGAGCGAAGAGGAGCTATCTGATATAATGTCTAGCCTATGCCTTATAGAGGTTGCTGGACAGAGGAAATGCTACTTTGCTTGGCGTAGATGGCCTCAATTCGAAGGCCTTCAGAACCTTTACTTCAGAAGTATAGGGCTGAAGCCACCATACGACGCTATAGCGCAATTAGACCGAAATTTCTATCTAAGTGCTTGTCTATTGAGCTTTTTAGAAAGTAACCAAGAGCACAAATTAGTCGAGGCGGCTACTCGCGTATGCACAGACGAAGCAAAAGAGATTTCAAATATTCTCAAACTCCGAGATAGACGGGAAACATTTCCTGATCTGGGGAAAGTCATATCGTTCTTATACCGTTTAGGTCTAGTCTACACAATTGCACAAGAAACTAGCCCTACGCAATATATGGGAACTACAAAAGCAGAATTTGATGGACAACCAACACTCGCAAGAGAACTCCATTGGGTGGGTCAAGAAGTATTTCCCTTAACAGATGCACTTAACAACGCGCTTAACAAGGATGATTGGAAGCAGACCGGTGGATTGATACAGCAGCACATCTTTAGCCTAGCTAGTGCAGGAGGAGTCGATTTTGCAGATACAGCTCAACATATTGAGAGCAGAATTAGAGAGTTTATTAATCGCTTGGGAGCCTATAGTGAATTTGAATGCAAGAGCTTGCTTCTGAAAACGGTGAAGGCCATCCATTTGCTTCAGTGCTCCGCTGCCCTAAGTTCGGAAGCATTGCCAAAAACTTTAAACGATAGCTTTGGGGAGCTGCAGTCAAAGTGTTTTAAGCGGATTCCTTCCAGTACGATGTTTAGCGATTCTGAGTGGACTAACCTAAAAACAAAGTTTGAGCATTTATCCAAACTGAGTACAGGGTACAAGGGTGCTATCAGAGCCATGATCACTACCCAGTCTCGATCTCGCATATTGGGCCGGATAGAAAAGAACAAGGGCACCACTGACCGCATTGACGATTTCTTTGATCTTTATGCTACTTTTCTTAGTGAGCACGACTTCTTCCTAGACCCCAAAGTAGCAGAAAAGCTAGGCGCGGATATTGCGCGAACTTATATTGAACTTGATACCAATCTTCAGAAGAGTATTCCCCCATTCTCTGACGATTTCCGCGACAGTAAGAAACTTGACTCACTGATTGCCTCACTACCAATCAGTGAGTTCAACAGAATTTTCGTCCTTATTATCGATGCTCTATCCTATCTTGATTGGAAACTAAGCAGTAAGGAGTATGCTGACCTGAATTGCCCCACTACGGAAGAATATAGACTTTCGCCGGTACCGACTTATACACCATGTGCTTTGACTGCATTGATAACAGGATACCATCCAAGCTTGACTGGGATTTGCGACTGGAAGCTTATAGCTTCCAGTGGTAATATGATCGACCTTGACCCTGAGAACCAATCGCAATCTACTGAGTTAGACGAGATCTCTTCAGAGCTAACAAGGCAGAATACATTAACCCTTGTGCATAGTCACGTAGGGACACCCCTAACTAAAATTCAAAAAAGTCTGGCTAATCTAATCTCTATTCCTTTACCTTCGTCTGAATATCAGAAGGCAATTGCACAAGCATCTGAGCTTATATACAAAGAGAAATTCGGAACGAATGTGGTTGCCATATATATAGCGGACTTTGACTCATTTGGACACAGATACTTAACTCGTAACGGATTCCACGAGTATTACTCAGTTCAAGCTAGGCGAATAAAGAATGACTTACTGCTCCCAATACAAAAGCGAGCGGAGGAAAACAAAGAAAGAACACTTGTGGTGCTCACTGCTGACCATGGCAAACTTGCTAGGTATGAAAGTAACATTCTCTCAACAGTTTTGCCTCAAACGAATGCTTTTCAGGAATGCTCGTCGTTGCTTAGTCAGTATGAGTGTAGAAGCCACGGTCGGCACATCTTGGCTTGGATCCCCGCTAGTGATATCCAGTCACTTATTCAAGGCCTTGAGTCCAAATTCGCTGCAAACAATGATATACTAATATTTGCGGGGGATACTCTCAAGAGGTTTTTCCCCCATGAGTCTCAGACCTCATTCATAAATCCGAATTTGCTTATTATGCCGCGATTTGGGACAGGAGGTGCGAACGTTGCTCATGGTGGTGGGTCTCTATCGGAGGTCGTAGTCCCGGCCATAAAATTTGTATTCGGAGGAGAGTAGAATGCCAAAAGAGATACGGCAAACTCTGCCGGCTATGGGCAGGCCTTACGAAGGAATTCAACTGTTGCTAGAGTTAGTAGCACAAAATACCCCGACATTAATAGAGCTAGATGAACTGGTGAGGCAACAGAGGCAGAATTATCTACCTGGATTGCGCTATTATTCTGGAAAAGAAGACATACTATATTTCTGCCATAAACAGTTGGGGCTTTTCAACTTTGTAGATAATCACTTTCAACTTTCAGACTGGGGGCGCAACATCTACCGTTACTTGCAGACCCCTGAATTTGACAGGAGTTTATTTTATCATCTTGTTGAACGATCTAGAATAAGCAAACCTGGATTAAAGAATTTTGCATACTTCTATCGGGTTTATGATGCTCTTGAGATTTACGCGCAGAGTGGCGAATTCGAAATACCACTATCACTATTTAACTCTTTACTGTTGGAGAAGTCCAACAAACGTTCTTCAAAGGAGATACGTAACTTGTTTATAGGATGCGGCGCAGTCCAAGCGAAAGGTGACGCGATAGTGGTTATTCCATCTTTCTTCTCAGTTGACCTGCGACAAAAACAGATAAAGGATTTATGGGTAGCCACAGCTCGGATACTCCAAACAGAGGGAAGACTCATCTACCCAGAACTAGTGGCTAAGCTTAGAGGTATTCACCCAGCTATAGCATGGTATGAATTAGAAACGGCCTTTCGTTCAGGACTTATACTTAGCAAGACGAGGGCCTCGGAGTATGTAGATGGAGTGCGGAGTAGTTCATAGAGAGTTCGACCGGGGTAAGCGGCTTCTTATTGTAGATATCGAGACTCTAGGAGGTAGGGTCCTTGATGTTGTCAATTATTTTAGCAACTTACCAAAGAGCTGGAGCATTCACTATTTTCACAATGGGGTAGAATTTAGTGAGGCAATGGACAAGGGTGATATCCAAAACGACTCATTAATAGTGTTACCTACAGACGAAGATGTATCGCCTGGTCGTATATATCCCCTTACTATTAGCCAGGGGATTAAAGTACTTGTTATACTAGGTCAGAGGAATCGCAAACTCATAGATGACCGTGATCTGTTGTTCTACACAGACGCAGTATAGGGGGTGGTATATATGAAATGGTCATTAGAGGAAGCATGTCAGGATATATGTTCCTTATTAGGAGCTCAGACATATGCAGTCCTACGGGATGTAGAGAATTCGCTTAGATCCAAGGATATTATCATCTCTGACGACTTCATAGTAACTGATAACCGCCGACAGGTATTAGAAAGAATTAAGAAACAATTTACTCAGGTGGAAGGCCCTACTGTTATCATGACAGGATATTTTGGGTCAGGAAAGACAGCAATATTAATGCAATTGGAACGTGAGTTGTCGCAAGGTCAGCTTTGCTACGGCGCACTTAAGGTAGACCCAATCACGATTCGTCTAAATGAAGAGGATACACTGAATAAATTCCTGCAAAAGCTATTCAATGAGCTGGCAAAACTAAAAGGTGAAGGCTGGCCAGTAGAGGTCTACGAAAAAACGAGAAACTTTATTGGCTTGCCTGTCCTAGAGGAAACGTCTCTGCATGCTCTAATAACTGTGCTAATAGGAATTCACATTACCGTTATGAGTGAAGTAATGCAATTCATAGAAGAACTATTTAAGGAATACAAAAGATCGACAAGCAACCAGAGAGTCATTGGTTTAATAATTGACGAGCTCGAGAATATCACAAGAACTGCTGAACTAGCTAAAACAGATGCGGAAAACAAGCTTTCTGTACTATTGCGTATTCTTTTAGATAAATCTGTTAGAGAATATATTAAGAAAGATAGCATAAGTCAAGATCCTTACGTACTAGTGATTTTCTCTATACCAGAGCGCGGCGACTTGCAAGATGGTGGATGGCTTGAGGCAGATACTGCCGATAGATGTGAGATTGTAGAGCAGAATGTAAACCTCTCTCCAGAGACTGCTGAAGTTCTTATGAAGAAAATGTTGCGCTTATACCTCATGCACGTTGTGGCAGTAGCTGCGCGCAATACGGATGACCAAAGGATTTCCAACTGGTTAGCGCAACTAAACTCGGCAACCGATACTGATAATGAGCTTTTTAATTATCCAATAATGCCTCAAGTACATCAACAAATATCCCACCGTGTTTTGGTAAAGTCTATTGATGGCTCAATAATGAGCTTCAGGGCATACCAACGAGCTCTACACACCTTACTAGGTGAATGGAGTGGAGAACGACAGATAGACATGCGCTATATGATAGACAAAGTGAGTGAACTTAGGCATGAACTACGGAATTACCCTAGAGGTGTAAGCCTTGACAGTGTGATCGGAGAGGAACAGATAGGTAGTTTGATAGATAAGCGATTCAGAAGACTACGAGAAGGTTTCAAGAAGCAACTTACACTCTTCACTTTCGCTGGTATCACGCTGAGGGCAACGTCTATGGTTATGTTAAAATACAAAGATTTGTCTTCGTTACTACAGCATCTACCAGCTGAGGAAAGAGTTACCGAGACAGCTTTCGCTGAAATCTGTAATTTGGTACGAGACTCAAGCATTAAAGGGTGGTCTGTAACTGGTGACACTTTATACCTCGACGTACCAGCGATATTGAGCCAGCTTGAGACACCATCCGAGACACTTCGACCAGAGGAAAGGTTGCAAGGACTCTTATCAACAACTGAAGAGAAGAGAAAAGCCAAAGACATAACACAACTATTTCAAGAGCGTATTGGTAGCAACGCTCCCAAGAAATCATGGGTTGATAGTGATAAAGTTTTACATTTAAAGGATACGACACCAGGTAGGCAATTAATAGACGAGTTGCTACTCGCGTTTGACACTGATCAAGCTATCCTAAAAAAGATAGTAGACGCGAATAAGGGTTGTTGCATTGGCGTCTTATTCAGTGAGAAACAAACAACCACCAGTGAAGACCCTCAATTCAGTGTGACTGTAGTACTTCCTGGCGCACTACGAGATAGGGCATCTAAATATGAGAATAAGGTCCATAGCAGTCTCGCAGCGAAAGAAAGGTGGACAGAGAAATTTCAGCCTCTAATTAGCGCAATAATAAAGCGTGATGGTGGCAGCTACTATCGAGCTTTCAAGGAAGCAATAAAGGTTATGTTGCTTCTACCTTATCAAAGCCCAGAAGACCGTAGTGCGTTTAAGCAATATGGACTAGAATTAGAGAGAATTATTTTTGATTCGCTAAGTCTAGATGGTTCAGAACGTGAGGAATGGACAAAAGCAAAACTTGGATTGAAAAATTTTCACGATATAGAACGCACAATGAGGTTAACTAAAGTACTTTCTTCTACTGAAGCGGAGAAACTAGCGTATTCCAATTCTGACGACGTACATACAAATTTACTCCGTAAGTTTGATGTAACCATACTCCGGCCACAGCAGTGGAAGCAAGAACTAATCGATGAATGGAATATAGAGTGTTTTATATCTGACGACAGGCTTGTTCCTTATGAAAGTTGGTCGAAGGAGCGAAGGGAGCTCTACGATTTTGTGCACCAAGCTCTCCTGCAGAACAAGAGATTAACATTCTACGAAGTCGGTAAGTTACTGTTCGGTAATTGTCAAATCGGTGGTCTTCAGAAAGCTTGCTATTCATTGCACCTCTTCCTGAAACTTGGTAAGGTGCGCCCCTTATATTGGAATCTAACTGATGATAGAGATGATTTTGGTGCGATGAAGGTCACCCCTGGAGAACTAATTGTCCAGCAAGAGTTGCGAAAAGCACGTCAGCGTGCTGACCAACTAATCTACGACCTAGTGTTATATTCTTATGAACTTCCCCCAGAAAAACGTACCACGTATTATTCTGGACTCCGTTGGGTTTTAGAACGAAAAGCAAAACTGGAGCCTAATGCCTCCTTAGCTACAATACAGCAAATAGGAACTGAGCTTAGTAACTATAATCTTCCCCCTCGGACAATAGGCAAGGTTTCCGTGCCACAGGAACTAATTTCTAAAATCCCGACCAATCTTGTCAAATTAGGAGAGTTCCTCAATAAGCTGAATGAAATAATTCGAAGTGACAGCCCACTTTCCTGGGTAATCTCAACGAAGGCTTCAAGCTTTACCAGAGATCTCAACGGCGAGCTGAAATGTGAATCTATTCTGGGGAATATCTCAGGTCTATATAGTAATTGGGGTAAACCTTGTCCAGAGGAGCCCAAACCAGACCGGCTGATAGTTAGAATTTCGCAGGAGTACAATAATGAAATCGGTAGGACCCCTGGATGGGCACAGAACTTTCTCACAGAATCAGGGAAAACTTTCATCGAAAAGGTTTTCAAAATTGAACTACAGAGAATAGAAGAAAACGTGTCAGACATTTGCACTTGGTTAGAACAGCAGGTTTGTGGCATTATCAGACCATCATGGACAAGAACATACTCAGATGAGGAAATAGATAGGCTACATCATGTAATATTAGAATCAGCAGTAAGTGCTGCAAAAAACGAAATAGCGACAGTCGCTACTCAATTAAAGAGTGCGTTGACTGAACTGAACAGTGCACAAGCAAGCCCAATTTTTGCGCACTATCGACAACCTCTAGACCAACATAGGGTGCGGCTCCAGCAGGATGATAGTACAGTAGCTCAATTACCAAACCAGCTGTATGTGTCTCAATTTGGGAAGATCCTTAAGATGGTTAGCAACCACATTAAGGAATGGCAAACCTTTTATACGTCGACTTTGCAATCACAGCACGAGATAATAACTTCGTGGTTAACAACACATGACCTCGATATTTACCGTGAGGCTATTGAGCAGTCGATGAACAAGGTCGATATGACCGTCATTCAGCTGTGTAAGGAACTGCGAGAGCAAGGGGTGGATGCTCTGAAGCTACTACGAGACACCAAGGCTACTGAGATCTTGGCACCATTCGCTGCCGCAGAGCTACTAGAAATTCTTAGGATGGAGGCAACAGATGATAGTACTAGGGAGAACACCAACTAAACTAGCAAAACTAGGCACCGCCTTTTCTCTACCGCTTGGAAAAACTTTTGATTCGAAATCAGGGGTATTAAGCTTAGGTGAGGAAGTGCTTCTTGATGCTAACGAGCCCCACATGATTCTCATTTGTGGCAAGAGGGGATTCGGCAAGAGTTACACGATGGGCGTGATTGCTGAAGGCCTGTTGTCAATGCCAGGAGAAGCCAGAACAACCTTTGCAATGGTAATCATAGATGCGATGGGAGTCTTCTGGACTATCCAGCAACCCTCATCTGAGCCTTTAGAGAATTTTAAAGATTGGAACCTAACTCCTCGAGGTTTCCCAATAACAGTCTACTATCCTGAGGGTCTTGCCGAAAAATATCGGCCTTATGCCCAGTTCTTCCATAAAGGATTCCAATTGTACCCATCGGAGCTTGAATTGCCTGATTGGCTTTATCTTCTTGATATTGGTGAAGGGCAGGCTCAGGCAACAGTCCTCTCCCAAGTAATTAAGCGTGTGAAGGCCATGCGAGGTAGATATTATTCCCTAGAAGACATGTCAGAAGTGCTTGAGCAGGTAGGAGCCCCAGATAATATTTATTCTGCTTTGGATCGCAAACTGGAGAAGGCACGTAACTGGTGCATTTTCAGCGACCAAGGGCAAAGAATTGAGGATATATTTCAACCAGGAAGTTGCTTGGTATTCGACCTAAGCGGTGCTGGAGAACTGCCATGGAATGTGAGAACACTTCTAACCGCCTTACTTTGCAAAAAGATGTATAGCAAACGCGCCTTTGTGCGGACAAACGAAGAGATTTCAAGAATCTTTGGGGAACCAGTAAACGTGACATTTCCCCTTATATGGCTATTTATTGATGAAGCACACCTGTTTGCGCCAACAGAGAAAGCTACACCGGCCACGGAGCCTCTATTGGAATGGGTAAGACAAGGACGTCGCCCAGGCTTATCACTCATTGCAGCTACTCAACAACCAGGTGCCTTAGATCGAAGGATATTATCGCAATGTGATACGTTGATCATTCAAAGATTGACAGCCGGTCAGGATTCTGCGGCTATAGGGTCAAGGATTTCTGAAATCTACGGTGCAAAGTCTATCACAGAATACATGAAAGTTCTTCCTAAGGAACCAGGTTATGCAATAGTCCTAAATGACCTAACTGAGGATATTGTACCAGTTAGAATAAGGCCTAGGCAGAGCTGGGATGGAGGCGGAAGTGCCAAGATTGAAGACTACGTGCACGTAACGCTCGATAGCGAGGCGTAGATATCAGGGTGAGAGTTAAATAAAGGTGCAAGTGATAGCACTATACGCTCTTGATTGGCTGCAACTAGTATGGAAAAGAGAAAACTCATGGCATTAGTGAGCCTATCTATGGCATTCGCCACACTGCTTGTTGTAGCAAATATTATTGCGGGTAAACTAATCAGCGTTGGTATGTGGGTAGTTCCTGTAGCTGTTATAGCTTATCCGCTCACCTTTCTTGTAACTGATACAATCGCTGAACTGTATGGACGCCGCATAGCTACACGCATAGTTTGGGCTGGTTTTGCCGTGAATGTGTTGATGGTGGCTTTAGTCTATGTGGGCAAGATAATACCGCCAGCTAGTTTCTGGGAAGGCCAGGATGCTTACAACACGATCCTCGGGTCTGTCCCTAGAATCGTGTTGGCTTCTATGTTAGCTTACTTGGTCAGCCAACATCATGACGTGTTTGCTTTTCACTTATGGAGAAAGCTTACAAAAGGCAAATGGTTGTGGCTTAGAAATAATGCATCGACTATGGTTTCTCAGGGGATAGACACCTTGATTTTCATCAGTATTGCCTTTGTGGGAGTCGTACAAACAGATGTATTAATTGAGATGATTGTAGTTCAGTATGTTATCAAATTGATTATAGCGTTAGTTGATACACCCTTATGCTACGCCTTAGTTTGGTTGATTCGGAGGAGAGGGGTTGAATTGGCTTCATATATTCATGATGAAGCACTCGCTAATGATTAATAATAAGAAAGTATGATTGATGTTCGACTGTTGGAAGAACAGCTTTATAACTCAATAATTGTTAACATTCTAAAGCATCAAACTTCAGATTTATATGAACTCGGCTTCCAAAGTACCAGCTAACTACTTCTTCGCAGGTAGCACATTCTCCTCGAGGCTGGTAAGTATAGCATTTAATTTATTTGGGAAGTACCAACTGCCCATCATAAGTATAAGCGAAACCGCAATTACACCAAGAATTATGGTTAAAACTTTGTATTGACACGACTCAATCACAATACAGGATATAACACTAAACAACATCGCACTGAATACAAAGAAAAATGCATGTACTTGTAAAATCACTGGAGCTATACTTAGCGAAAGTCTAGATCCTATACTGTTAAGAGGTTTTGGTTTGAATGATCTTGGAAGATACGGAGCGACCCCTCGCGCCTCCTCTATTTTATTAACGCTAGCTTGGAGATATCGAAAACGATAACTCATCGCCAAGGCATAAATAGCTCCCCAGACTTGGATGGCAATTGTGATGAATGTCACAAAAAACAACATTAAGAATGGCTTGCTACCAGTTTCAGCAGACTCATATTGAACAAGTACGAAAAAGAACCCAGTAAAGCTGGGTACTATTATGGCCAAGAACTTTATGATCTCACTATAATGAGATTCCATACTTTGCACAAAAAGCTGATAGGTACTATATGCAAGATCGTGTTGGTCAATTCCATTTTGATTTAAGTTGTCTTCTTTACCCATATTTCTAACAAGCCCTCGAAAGTAATTATATTAACTCTTGTACTTGTTGTCTATCCATTTATAAACACGGAAAAGAACCTTTCTTAGTTAAATAGTAAGTATGAAAGAGGCTGAAAAAGTTCTACCTTTTGAACTGCACGGTCTACCAATCCGGTTATTCCCAATCTATTGACTTGGAATCTCCACCATACTACAATCAACTCAGAAAGGAGGCAAGCAGCCTCCGCCTTTTAACAAGACTGTTTCACACGCAAGAGGTCACTGGTTCAAGTCCAGTATCGCTCATCATACAGGACTCGAACCATACAATCCCTAATAAAAGCAATAGACTATATCTATAGTCTTCGGTTTACGGAGTCGGCGCATAAGCTCAAAGTCTACATTACTGTTTACTTAAATACTTCTTCAAAGGTAACAAAATACTACTTTGTTGAGTGGTTTTAAGGGATGATACACCCACTAAAGCC
>JAUWYE010000110.1 GCA_030615965.1 Dehalococcoidia bacterium
ACTGCCCAAATTAAAGCCTCTTCTGTAGTGATGCCATAAAAGTAGTTAAGATATTGATGATACTTGCTACTACCAATAAGCTCCTTGAATTCTTCTATAGTCAGGTCAAGTGGTGGCTTGCCATAGAAAAGGAGGGTAGTCTGCTCATCATCAGGCAGTAAATCGTCTACTGCCTCACACAGGCGCTCAGCCAGAAGTAGCCAGTCAAAAGCTTCGCCGGCGATAAGGTAGCGGTAGGTGCGCCCATTATGGGTTTCCTCGGTTGCCTTCCACAATCCAATAGTCTCAAGTAAGACGATATACCAGTGCTTGCCACCAATGATAGCTTGCTCCAAGAATCTTATTGCCTCAGCATCGCCGGTAAGGGCTAACTGAGAGGGTTGTAATTGGTTATTCAAATCGGCCACTATCATCACCACTCTTAGTTTGACGCAAGACAGGCTATAACTTCCTTTTGGGGAATTCAGCTTTAAGCTTCTCGTAGTAGTCAAGCTTGCCGGTAGTTACCAGTTCAGTAATCTTCTTGGTAATCGCCTCCCCCGCCCCCGGGACTTCCTCCAACCTGTCCTCAGCCACCAGTTGTTCCACCTCCACCGGCAGGTGCTTAACCGAGCGCGCTACCTTCTGGTAAGCCCGAATCTTAAACGGGTTCTCCCCCTTAAGCTCCAGAAGGGCGGCAATGTCGGTAAGTACTCCGGCGATCTCACTATTCTTCATTGCCTTTAATCTTCTCTCTTATCCAGTCCCAGTCCGGGTTACCGTGGTCAAAGAATGACTTGAAATTACCCTTTAGCCACTCATTATAGTCATCTTCCGTGTATTGGCAGAACGCCTCAACCAAGGCATCTTTTGAGATGTCTTTGGGGACTTCCATGCCCTCAAACTTTCTAAAAATTCCTCAACAACTCCCCTATCAAGCATTTTTTGACTCCATAGAGTTATATAACAAGTACTACAATCTTAATAGCATTAGTCGATAAACTCTCTGCGGGTCTTGCAGGGACGGACATTTATAACAATCGGATCCCTCAGTTGTGGGCTGCTCACTACTGCCTGCCCCACACCCAAAGATGGGACATTGTTCCACATCTCCTCACTAACGTCTCCAGTTGTAAGCTTCAGAGCTCCCAGATTAGCTTGACTCCTAATGGTGTGTACAATTCTAGTATTACAAAGCTCAAAAATTTCGTTAGGGAGATGGGAAGGTTGTTGAGATATGAAACAGAGGCCAAGCCATCTTTTCCTACCTCGCCGGGCGATCTCACGAAGCATTTCAATCGTCTCCGACATCTTTGCACTTTTATCACGGCTAATGAAGCTATGTGCCTCTTCTATAACAATCAGAGCTTTCGTAGGCCACCCGGCTAGCTTTTCATCAAAGATTTTCCTCAGCAAATCGGCAATAACTATGTTTTTAACAATATCACTACAGTTGCTCACATCGAAGATACTAACCTTTCCTTCCTTCAGTAACTTCTTAGCGTCAATAACCTCAACCCCTTCAGCATCAAAGGCCCTTGTCCGGTTGAGCCGGCCAAGCTTGCTCATCAGCGCATAAAAGGAATTCCTGTCAGCTCCTCTTGCCTCCTCGGCCCGTACAGCACATTCGCTGATTATATTCTTCAGGGTATATAATATGTTAGACTTTGTTGCAAGCACTGCCCTTAAGCTTGCTTCTTGTTGTTCAGCAGCAACAGGTTTTTTTCTCTTGAGACCTTCAATAACATCTATTAGCCGTCTTTCCTGAGCCTCCGCTGCCTCGATCAACTCTGAGATTATAAGTGGGTCAAGATCCTGTATCCTAATAGTAAACGATGTAGCATCTTGCCGAGCACTTTCACTTGCTACTGGATAAAAGACCTCAAAGTTATCTAACCCCTCTGGTTTGTAATCGTATGTTCTCAGTAACCCAAATAGCTTTTGCTCCTGCGTTGCTTCGTCCATCCTGATATACTCACCTTCCACGTCTATTATGACGATGGCATATCCATTTTTGCATAATTCTTCAATGACAGCTTGGGCTGTATTTGTTTTACCAGAACCTACGGTGCCAAATATACCTAAGTTACGGGGTATAACCTTCTTATCATCACTTCTCAAGGAAACCTGCACATCGGGATAGCCATCCAGTGTACCTAGCAAAATATCCCCTCCTATTGCCAGTAAAGCTCTAACCTCGTCAGGAGAGAGTTCTTCTACAATTGCTTGAGGTGCGGGGCGGGTATTAGTCCCATAGACGAGTCCATTTCGTAGCTCTCCTAGTATTTCGATCCCACCAACAGCATAATAGTTTGGAACTGAAGGGAAAGACTCGCCTTTTAAGATGGATGTTTGAGCCAGTGCTGAGTCCCGCCTAACTTCCTCCGGACTATAGAATGGACCTTCCACGATTCTACCTAGGAATTCTTTGGCAGGGTGTAGAGTGCTATCTGGGTTCGTTATCTTTACGTACTTATTTCGAGCTAAGTCTCCAATATTCTCCCTAGCGACGAGAATTTCTGTGCGGTTATTCCCAACACCGCTCCGATCAAAGTGGACATGTCCTAACATTGCTTTATCTCCTCCTTTGGTCAATCTCCGATTGCTCGAATGTAAGTGAATCTACTTTGGCTAGCTTAAAATCTACCATTCGCTTAAAATCTGAAGAAGCCAACAGATAGGTACAGAGGCTATCGGAATAGTCTATCAGAAGCGGGTAAGCGCGCATAGGTTGGAATAATGAGTCACGTATAATCAGTGCTGCTGCTTCATGAAAATGCTCTCTATAGGCGTGGAAAATATAGGCTCGGTTTCCTGCTTTGTAAAGGCCAATATCTAAACATGGACCATGAGTATTAATAAAGCGTCTAAAGCGTTTCTTATCAGCATTGTTAAAATGAGCCCTAGGTAACCAGTCTTCAAGGTCATCCTCAAATGATCGGAGCTTTAGGTACTCCAAAGGCTCTAGTGCTAGCCCTAGGCTCACAATTTCATCTTCTGTAGACTTGGCAACTATTCCGACGATGGTTTTTTTATCTATTATTTTTTCACAAAGAGATAAGCAGGGATCCAGGGCTCTCATTCTGCCAATTCCGGACCTTAACTCGAATGGTACTAGAGGCCCATTAAACATTAACCACTCTTCTTGCCGATCTAGTGCTATCTTTCTCTCCATATAAAACATGATTGCTCTGATAAGTAATCCCGATATGAGTCTATTTTCCGGTTTACGACTCTTGAGGATCTCCAATACCGAAGATTCAGATGGATGCACGTGCTGCTCTGAGACAAACACAATACCATTGGTGCGCTTATTCCTATAGGATGTTGCCGCCACACCAATTCTGCATCGTATGCCTGACAACATTGGATAAGTGGAATATGTGCCATCTACAGCACAGACTTGGCTACCGTATAGTTTTTCTTCTGCCCAAGCTAACTGATTTTCACTCGCCTTACATATCTCATATTCTTTTTCAAGGTATTTTCTAACTTCCGTTCGGATTTTCTCATTTTGAGTCGCAGACAAAGCAATGTCGTTAGAAAGCTCTTGACTAATAGTCTTAGCGTGGCTTTCAAAATCCTTCCATTTGTCAGGGCTTACGAAATTGGCAAAGGTTTCCTCTTGTCTTTCATGTTCGTCAGTTGCCATATTTGATACCTCTAGTTTAGTAAGTTGCTCCTATTTCTAAGTCTTACGCACTATAATTAAATACTTAAATCCTCGCAAATAGAAATTCAATCTTCTGGAACGGTTTATCCATTCTTCAGTGTGTGATGATTGCCCTCTTCTGGCAACGCAAATAATATCTACTGGTTCGAAGTGTTTGGAGAGACGTTCATATGTCTTGAGCCCTACCGGTGTAAATTCATTTCCTATCCATTGATCGCCAATCAGCCATGCTAATATCTTACCCTTCTTCAATATCCTTTGCGATTCAACGATCACTTTCTCTAATTCATCATAGTATTGTTCGGAATCGCTGGGGAGCTTACCTATATTACCCGGATGCTCGTTGTATTTGATATTATCTCCATAAGGAGGATCAACAAAAACCATGTCTACAGTCTCATCTTCAAGTGGTATCTTTCGGGCATCGCCTTGTATTATGTCCTTTCGTACGGGGGATATATCGTAACCCACCGCCCTTCGCTTTTCTGCTGTACAGACATCTATAGTAGTGCCACTTCCACACATCGGGTCAACAACTAAATCACCCGGGTTCGTGTATTTCCAGATTAGATTATAGATTACTGGAGCAGGCGTAACCCCAGAATACTTGTAATCACCCTTCGGACTTGCGCCGTAACTTTGCTTGGGGAAATACCAAAGTGTTGTAGCCTCAATGGCAGGGACTTCGTTCTTATCGTCATTTTCATTGGTTCCGTCCCTCAGTACCAGCCTTCGTTTTAAAAGTAGTCCCCCCATAGATGAAGCTTCATAAGCAAATTTATCCAAAATGTATGCAAGCCTATCACCACTCAAAATAGTGTTAGAGCTCCATTTAACCTTTCTTAAGGTTCTTTTTGCGTTACTTAACTCTAACATATTTGTTGGGACCTCAACCTTTACTTGGTACGGATATTTCCCATGCCAGGCCTCTGGTTGTATATTTAGTCCTCCGTCTGAAGCCGCTCTAAAGATCCCATATAAAATGTCTTTGTCTAAGTTGTTCAAAAACAGGACATCCCCCCTCTTGATTCTTAGGACTGCAGGTCCATAAGCCTTTCCAGAACCAAAGAGAGACTCTTTGAAACACTCTGATTCCGTACTCTTACTGCAAACGAATACGTAACCGTTGATAACTCGTTTGCTTTTCATCTCTTGCTTGCTTTCACCTCCCACAACAATGCTTGTATTTCTTGCCGCTGCCGCAGGGGCAGGGGTCATTGCGCCCTATCTTTTTACCACCAGCCTTTAGCCGCTTTTTCCGGCTGCCGCCAGCCCCAGCTTGAGCCATTGCCGGTGCCCTTTGCTGGGCTCCCTTTCTAACAATGCCGACGTGGTATATGGTGTGAACCACATCGTGCTGAATGGTGGATAGCAATACCTGAAACTGCTTATAGCCTTCATTCTTATAGGCATCTACCGGTCGTATGTGGCGCAGGCGCTCCCAGCCAGCCTGCTGGCGCATACCCTCCATCGCTGTCAGGTGCTCTCTCCACAGGTTGTCTATGGTGCGAAGCATTATCAGGCGCTCCAGAATCCTCATATCATTAGCCCCCATCTCTGCTTCCCGTTGCTCGTACAACGCCTCGGCTGGCTCAATCAGCTTGTCTTCAATCTGCTTCGGTTTCATCTGGGAAAGGGCATCGACATTGAGCTCTGGCGGTAAGGGGAAGATGGCGGAGACGTCAGCAATCAAGCTTTGCAAGTCCTGCTCAGCGCCACGCTCATCAGCAATATGAGTTGCCACTATGTTCTGGAGCTCTTCTTTAACCATTGACAGGATGTTGGCTTTAAGGTCGGCGCCGCTTAGTATCTTCCTCCGTTCATCATAGATAAGCTCACGCTGCTGATT
>JAUWYE010000088.1 GCA_030615965.1 Dehalococcoidia bacterium
AACCTTTATTGGCAATTTATGGCTCTTTTTAGTGCCTTCCAGTGTTATAATCCAAGTAACATGAAAAATGAAGAAACAAATATCGCAAGGAGGGTAGAGATGGTTAAATTGGCTCCCCGACAAGTTGGGAGATGTGGCGAACTGCTTGTGCAATATATGCTTCTGAAGTGGGGAGTAGAATCGTCGCCACTAACGACTGACACGGGTATAGACTTGGTAGCCTATTCTGGTATCAAAGGAAAGCCTTTGACTATTCAAGTTAAGACATCTTCACACCTTGGTCCTGCTGGTGACAAATGGCTACTGTGGCAGATTCCAGAAGATTGTCCTGCAGACTACATAGCAGCAGTTGACTTGGTTCGTAACAAATTTTGGCTTATTAGAACGGAGAGATTCAAGCAAATAGCCCGCCCTGTTGGCAATAGACGACTAAGGTTATGGTGGTCACTTCCTGGATACGAATCTAAAAGAATTAAACGAAGGGAAGAAGACTTCGGAGACTATTGCATGGATGTAGCTATACCTAAGGCATTTGGCCTCGAATAGGCAAGAATAAGTGTTTCCCCTGACTTATTACTCTTTGTATCAAGGAAAAGGAAACGCCTTTAGTCCCCTCCCCCCTAAGCCACCAGAGCAGATGTTCTTGAAAACCAGAGCTTCAGGCCAATAACCAAAAACTTATAAATCCGAAGTACTGAGACCCTGACTTAGGTTCAAGGTGTTAGTTTTACTATCTACCGTATAGGGTTAAAAAGGTTCCTTTTTCCACACTCAACATTCTGATGCAGTGTTATCCTCGGTATTTCTATTCGAATTCCTATGGTGTATAATACGGCTAATATAAACAAGAAGTAGGCAGGGAGGAAGCCATGGAGATATTCAACGCCTACATCGAGGCCAATGCTGAGCGTTTCATTGAGGAACTTAAACAATTGTGCCGACAGCCGAGCGTTGCCGCCCAGGGTATTGGACTGGAGGAAATGGCGGAACTGGTTCGGACCAAACTGAAGAAACTAGGGGTAGAAGTGCGTTTGATGCCAGTGGATGATGGCCCACCCGTCATCTATGGTCAATTGGGGGAAGGTAAGCGGACCCTACTATTCTACAATCATTATGATGTGCAGCCTCCCGATCCCCTTGATCTCTGGGAATCCGAACCTTTCAGCCCTCAAATTCGGGAGGGGAAGCTCTATGCCCGCGGTGTGGCCGATAATAAGGGAGACTTGTTGGCCCGTTTGCACGCCGTCGAAGCATATCAAGCAACGCTTGGGGAATTGCCTCTCACGATCAGGTGGTTTTTCGAGGGAGAAGAGGAGGTGGGCAGTCCGCACCTAGCAACATTCGCCGCTGAACACGCTGATCTTCTCGCAGCCGATGGTTGTATGTGGGAAGCAGGACGTAAAGACGAAAGCGAGCGCCCGACCATAGCATTGGGTCTGAAAGGTATTATGTACCTGGAGCTTAGGGCACATGGCGCTGCAAGCGACCTTCATTCCTCACTGGCCACTATTGTGCCCAACCCAGCATGGCGGCTAGTTTGGGCTCTTTCAACATTTAAGGATGAGAATGACAACATTCTGGTCGATGGACTCATGGATCATGTTACCGAGCCTACTGCCGCAGAGCTGGAAATGCTGGCTGCTATCCCCTTTGAGGAAGAGAAGGTGAGGGCTCGCTTTGGTATTCCACACTTCATACGAGGTCTGACAGGTGTCCAAGCTCTGAAGAAGCACCTATACGAGCCCACTTGCACTATATGCGGTTTTAAGGCTGGATACCTCGAACAGGGTACGAAAACAGTACTACCCAGCACCGCTATGGTCAAGCTTGATTTTCGACTGGTACCCAATCTGGAACCAGATCTAGTATTGGAGCTACTGCGTCAGCATCTACGTAAACGGGGTTTCACCGACATTGAGGTGGTGCCTATGAGTAAGGAACATTCGGCAAAAACGATGTTTGATACACCCATTGTGAAAGCTGCTATCTCTGCAGCTAAGGTAGTCTATGGTCAGAATCCGGTGGTCTATCCACTGATGGCTGGTAGTGGCCCTATGTATCCTCTTACGCAAGCGTTGGGAACACCGGCTTTCTCCGCTGGCGTTGGCTATGCCGACAGTAATGTGCATGCTCCCAACGAGAACATCCGTTTGGAGGACTACTTCGAAGGTATCCGTTTTGTAGGAGAACTGATCCGCCAATTCGGCACAGGAAATTAGAGCCTTCCGGATATGCTGCACCAGTTGCTTGTTCACCCCCGGTGAGGTAAGAGCTGTCTGAACAATGGAGATTTCCTCAATGCTTGGTCAATAATCCCGTGCTGCTGTCCACAAAGCCGTCTAGGGCAACCTTGAGGGACAAGTTGGGTAACAATAGCTGTTTATTAATTGTTCCTTTTTAGCACTCTATTAAACAAAATGACGAAAAGTTCAGTATCCTCCTGACAAAGTCAGCGTTTTCAGGAATGACGGTTTGTGCAATGCTCCTAACCGAGAGGCACCTTGATGTCTTCAAAACGCAATGAGGTCAGCTGGAGTTTGTGAATGAAGTCACCAACTTCCTCAATGGAAACAACTGATGCTTCAGGGAGTTTACTGAAGTACTCTCTTAGGATCTTGCTGCGAGTAGGCTTTGACTGGACGAGTGCCGGGATGTAATTTTTCTCTTCTCTTTCGTTCACAATGATTCTGAACCTGTAAGAATCACTGTCGTGATGAGCATCCCAAGGAAGAAGGATTGGCACACCTTCATTCGGCATATTAGTGTAGCCAAATTGAGGGTTTGAATTAACTGTGCAACGCCATTCTCGTTCGTGGGTAAAGTCAAGAGGATACCCTTCTTGGTTTGGAATGGGGTCGTATCCAACCCATAGGTATTTGCGGTTGTCAGGGAGCTCTTCAAGCGTGCTATTGTCCCCATAGATGACTGGTCTTCCACCGTACGCATAGAGAGCGTACTTGTGTACTACAATTCCGTAGGGGCGGTATCTAGCTATACCCAGTTTGCATGCTCTGTAGAAGCAATCCAGGGGTTGTTCCGTGAAGCACACGGCAGGAATTGACCCTCTAATCGTGTCTCTTTTCTCCTTGGCATAGACTGAATATACGGGTGCGAAAGTAGGTGTCAGGTATCCACAGTCTAAGATCTCCAATAGAGTGCCAAAGTCCTTCGTCCAATGAATCAGGTGGTCTGTAATATCTCGTCTCTCTTTCCTTAGTCTTTGCCAGTTTTTCACATTTGCGATCCCTGATTAGAAAATAGGCTACATGTCCTAATTATATCATACCAGTATGAAAGCCAAGTTACTCTTTCACTTAGTTGTTTCTTGGGGAAGAATAAGTCGGGATTGAAGATTCCGATAGGTGTGACCTAACTTACACAGGTACCAACGCATGGCGGTGTGAGTCATTTAGGTTTGCTAGTCTGAGGTTCCCTGTTACAATCTATTGTATTGGTTCTACCAAGTCTGAGTGAGTGATAGCTAACCCCAATGATACACTTCGGTGTTTTGTTATCCTCGTTGCACGATTTAGCGAAGTGTGCAGCAGTGAACCTGAGAACCCTTGCCCGGGGAGGGCAGCGTTGGACTTCACCTGGCGGATAGTTCTGTTTTTTGATGGGCTCGCTCCATCTCATCAGGGTGTCGCTTTATGTTTAATCCTCAATCAACGGCAGCCTCAGGGTGTCGCGGCATGTTTAAGCTATTCCTTACTGGGGCTCTTAACTCCAGATCCCGATAGCCTATCTAATCGATTACCTGTAATACAATGAGTGCAACTTGGGCAATAGCGAGAACTCCTAAGACACAAGAAAGAACGATAAGCCAGCCTGTCTGTTTTGCCATTTTGGCTAGTGATTTGAGCAAGGCAAAACCCAGGATAGGTGTATAAGCTGTAAATCCTGGAGAATAATCTGGCAGCCCCGTTCCCCTCCCTTCTACCGCATAACGCTCAATTATCCTGCCAGCGACCGTTTCCGAGCCAATACCCTGACCAGGTATTTTGTAGGCAGCAAATTTTCCAAGTAATTCATCCAAAGCTTTTACGTCATCCTCATCAAAATGAAGATTTTTAAGCACCTTCGTTAAATTTGACATCTCTATCTCCTTAAAACTCCTTTGCCCTCAGGGTGTCGCTTACTAATACTCCTTACCTCCCCGTGCCTGTGAGGAGGAAACAGACAGCTTGCCCTGTCACTAAAGCCCAATCGCTTCCCTTGCTTTCTCTGTCCCTCAGTGGGCACACGCCTTGCGCTGCTAGAGAGGAGCAGGAGGATTGCCTAGCTTATCAGCTTTAAATTTTTAATTTAAAGCCATATTCTATTTTATCACTTTTATTAAAGATGTAACTACTTCTTTTTCTTTTCTAAAGGTTCTTTTGTAAAGCATACTTATTATATTGACAAATAGATAAAATTGTGCATATAATATATTAGCATTTTAATAATTGAATAAGTAACAGAGCTATCAAGAGTTGCGGCTAGGGAACTGGCCCTATGAGCCGCACGGCAACCTTTGAGTCTTTCTTGAAGGTGCCAAAGCCAGCCCCCACCAGGGGGGACGATAGGTCACAGCACAGACTGTGAAAAAGGAAGGCGGAAACCTCCGCCCGGAGGTTTTTGTTGTATGTGGCCGCTTCTTTGATAGCTCAAAGCTGGAAAGGAAGCGGCCTTTTTATTGGCGCTGCCGGCACTAAGCCGGCTTTATCAAACAAAGGAAGCAACTGTCTTAAAAGTCAAGAGCACAGACCGAGTAGTTGAGGATTAGCTTGTTGCGAAATGCTCAAGTAAGAAAATTTGAAAAATAACAAATATCATCTTCATGCGAAATGCTAGTCTTTCAAGAACGGGCCTAATATCTCCAATGCCTTCTCTGCGTGCGATTCCAACACATGAATCTCCCAGTTCACAGCTAAAGGTGAAGCATACATACTTGCTTGAAGTCCCCCGCCTTTTAGTAAACAACGAATGCCATGCTCCTCCAGAATCCCTGACCACATCTTTGCCACCGACTCACCAGGAGCGGTAGCAATATGAACAAGCGGCTCACGTCTCCCTCGGCCTTTCATAGTGGCTAATTATAGCACGAATTGAGACTGAAACATTTGGCAACAAGCTGAGGATTAAGTGATTGCCAGGAAGTATGATGTTTAAGCATAGCATTAAGAATAATGAGCAGTTTACGCATACAAGCAGTAAGGGCGACCTTCTTGGGTTTGCCAGCAGCCAGCAATCGCTGATAGAAGATACTTATGACAGGGTTATGACGACTGGCTACCAATGCTCCCATATAGAGGGGGGCACGGACATGGGAGCGGCCACCCCAAACTGCACGTTTCCCGCGCAGGGTACCACTATCCCGGTTGAAAGGAGCTACTCCAGCCAGTGCAGCTATCTTCTTTCGATTCAAGGTTCCCAGCTCAGGCAGGTAGGCCAAGAGGGACATTGTCAGCTGCGGCCCTACACCAGGCACCGCTCTCAGCAGGTTTTCCTTTTCACGCCATACCGGGCTGTTATGCAGCATCTCCTTCAGGCCTCGATCCATCTCATCCAATTCCTGCTTGAGCCAGGCGATATGAGCTTGGATTCGCTGGTGTACTGGTGGTCGGGACGCATACAGCCGGTTTTTCTCGGCAACCAGCATGCTCATCACCTGATTCCGGCGAGCTACAAAAGCGGTAAGAGCTTGAGTCTCCGTGTCCGGAAGGGAGCGTGGAGTGGGACGAACCGCTTCAGCAAAATAAGCCAGGACTTGGGCATCCAAAACATCAGTCTTGGCCAGCTTTCCGGTGGCTTTGGCAAAATCCCTTACCTGTCTGGGGTTGGCAACTACGACAGGCAGACCGGCGGCAGCCAGAGCAGTGACCATAGGAAGTTCCAGCCCACCAGATGCTTCAAGGAGCACCAGAGTAGGATGAAGGTCAGCAAACTGGTCGACCAAGCCCTGAATACCCTTCTCGGTGTAAGCAACCTGCCATTGCTGACCTGTGGGGCGGATAGCGACATCCAGCCGTGTCTTGGCGACGTCGATTCCGATGAAAGTGGATTCCTGATTCATTATAACCTCCTCGAATACTTTATAGCCCTTCCTTGCACGATACAGGCTTGGTTAGCCCTGGCAACTGTTCGGGCTTTCTTCCAGAGGGGTGCGGCGACCCTCGCTTCCTTACGGTCTCCAGTGACCCGGGAGGTATCGATCTACCGCACCCTTTTACTATGGTTATTATTATTCACTCATAAATAAGATACAAGGAGGTAAAGATGCAGGGCACCAAATTTCAGTTAGGACAACTCGTATGGACCCGAGGCGTTGCTGACAGAATAGCTGACGACTCCGAGTTCGCTAAGTTCGCCACCCAGAGCTTAAAGCGCCACGCCAAGGGGGACTGGGGAAATATGTGCCAGGAAGACAAGAACGAAAATAACCTCGCGGTGAAGGCTGGGAATCTCCGAATATTTTCAGCCTACGAACACCC
Source organism: Dehalococcoidia bacterium (assembly GCA_030615965.1). GTDB lineage: Bacteria > Chloroflexota > Dehalococcoidia > GIF9 > AB-539-J10 > RBG-13-51-36. Next base: position 6,474 of record JAUWYE010000088.1, read on the forward strand.
GACCCTACCAAAAATCTGGGTCATCACCGAGGCCGACAGGTCGGCAACAACCGTGTTATTCCCGGACGAGTACTAACCGCCCGGCACTCGAGCCCCCAGGGCGGCTTGGGGGCTCGCCGCGGGGCGATTAGCCCTAATAAAA
>JAUWYE010000168.1 GCA_030615965.1 Dehalococcoidia bacterium
GGTTGATACAAATTACTTTACATTTTTAGTAATGAAGGGGGGTGAGCTACAGAAGGTCTCGAAGTGATGCCTCTTGCGTTATGTGAACTGATGCTATGGTGGGCGGTACTGGACTTGAACCAGTGACCTCTTGCGTGTGAAGCAGACTTGATAAAAGGCAGGAACCCCTTGCCTCCTTTCTGGAGAATATTATACTAAACAGGGTTCAGCAGGTCAATGATCCTGATACGGTAAGGTTAATTGGTTTCGACTTGATTGAAGCTCTGAGAAGTTATAGCTATATTCAGTCGTCAGGGCATTCTTGTTTTCGGTTAAACAGAGGGGACCTTTATGACAGCCTCTTTTCACCCCCAGCTTCAGGTCGCCTGGTATTCATAGTTCAAAGTAAAACTGGACAGGATAATTCCACCACCCGCAGATACATCGATACTACTTTTGTCTCTCGATTAAGGTTTTACCACACCTGCCGGGACTTATTCGGCAATGGTTCCGGCATTGCACTAAACAAGCTTTCGTGCAATCGTACACAATCTGGACTTTCGTGCAGCGGGGGTCTGTTGTAATGTGGGCAAGGCCATACGTGAGGGGGCTTGACAATGTGCGCCTTCACTGCTTACTCTCTATCATCGCAATGCAAGCCTGGGCACTTGGTATAATTAAACTGGGTCGGCCCGAAAGAATACGAAGTTGCGTACACGGGATTCCTTAGCTGAATCATTACTATCCCTTTTTATGCTAATTTGGTAAAATTCTTGTTAGACGATCTTATAGGCTGACATAATGGGGTACCAGCCTCCAATCGAGTAATGTCCCTAGATCGTACTAAACAAGTAGGTAACGACGATGCCTGTCCCATTCAATGTATATGAGTTTTTCAGGTTCATGATCCCCGGCGCGTATTTTGTAGCCTTGCTCTACGTATTGGTGGCGTTGCTTCTGCAGATCCTGATTTCGTTTGATGTCCTATCATATCAGACAGTTGTCTATTTCTTTGCTACCTTAATATAGATTTCCCAGGCTTTTCCTATAGTGTCCTCACGGGCTTTCCGGGCTTGCTCCATGGCCTCGTCACGGGTTTTTAATGCCTGCATCACAGACTCATCATAGACCTTCTTGGCTTGTTCTATCGCCTTCCTGTGGGCCTGCTCAGCTCGGCCCATGGTCTCATCACGAGTTTTTAAAGCTTGCTTTATAACCTCATCACAGGCATTCTTGGCTTTCTGCTCACTCTCGATGTCAGCCTTCTCAGCCTGCAGTTCGTTCTCCCTATAGGCCTTGGCCACTTCCATCTGAGCTTCTATATAGGCTGCATATGCTCTCTCAGATCGCCCCAAAATCTCGTCCAGGGACATTACAGCTGGCTCTCGAACCTCACTAATAGGTTCTACGGCTTGCTTGCCGGCTTCTTCAGCCCGCTTTTCAGATTGCTCCTTTTGTTCCATTAAGAAAGCTCTCCTTTCATTTGTTTCCTTAGATTAGATGTTCTTAAAGGAGATTCACCCTCTCATTGCTGAGCTTAGGTTACTTCTTCTATCCTCTTCCTCATTCGTTCTAGCTTCGAAAAATCAGCTACGCCTGATACCAAAGTTATCGCACCAAGATCCGTACTTGTTCTATCAGGATAGTCACCATGCCTTACCTCTCCGATTTTCATTTCTTGTTCAAGATACGCTCTTGCAGTTATTATAGCATGTGCGAATATATGTTTTGATCTTCCATAGAGTAATAATGCGGCAGCCTTAGAAGCATGAACGTCGCATGGAAAAGTTAGTTTTTCTTCACTTATACTCTCCTTTATAATACCCTCTAACCTTTTTGTATCAGGTTCAATTCCTTGTCGCCAAAACCTTGTTCTCAATTTAATTCTTTCACATCGGTATCCAATGGTTGATATATCTCCATCCTTGCCCAAAGTCGCCTTAATCTCTGAGGCACTAAGTACCTCCTGTGAAGGGTGTCTTGCTTCTCCAGCAGTCAGAAGAAGTGTTAGCCTTTTTGTCACGTCTTTGTTGATTCTTTGATACATTTTCGTTATGGATTCACAAGTTTCCTCTTTTAGTTCATATTGTTCATTATCGACAAGTAGGATGTTGTCAAAATACTTCCTCCATGACTCAAGATTCTTTAAAGCATTTGAGAGATAGAGGACCTCTTTTTCTACAGGCATTCCTGTTGTCGAAGGTAGAACTCCTAAGCCATATACGGGTTTATCATATTTGCTTTTAAGTTCTTTGGCTAAAACATGAGCTCCACCTCCCCCGGTTCCACCAGCCATTCCAGCTACAACCCAGAAAGCTTCGGGATCAAGTATGCGGCTAAGTTTGACAATTCTATCCATCATTTGAGATAAAGACTTTTGAGCTATCTCCGCACCCAGCGCAATGTTAGTCCCGACTCCTCTCCCATTTTGCTTATACTTTCCTATAATAATTCTTTTGTGCTTATTTATATTGTAAAGACCTGTAAGATCTGCTGCTTCCGTATTTATCACTATTGCATCACGAAACCTCTCCTCCATCCCCATGAGGGTATTGGCGATTTTCCCACCTGCCTGCCCATATCCAATCCAAAGTATTCTCATTTTATCAACATTCTATCATAGATATTTAGATATGTCACTAGCATTTCCCCCCGGGTCTACCTACACATCTTACATCTTTAGCTTTGTTTCGACTCCTTTAACTTTGCTAACCTCGTCAGCCTCTTCCTCGGCCTGTTTGTCTTTACCACCTTCATACATTCTGGCTAAGAACTCTAAACGCTTCTCAAACTTGCTAGCAGTCTCTTTACTCGTCTCCTCCTGTGCTTCAACAGCCTCCTCAGCGCAGCTCGCTCTAGCATAATATATTTG
>JAUWYE010000162.1 GCA_030615965.1 Dehalococcoidia bacterium
CGCAGAAAGAATGCTGGAGCTCAGTCAAGACCGTGAAATAACCAGCACGGATATTCGCAACATACCAACGGCGACGCCTGACGAAGGAGTAGGCATCGTGGAGGCACCGAGAGGCACTCTCACCCATCACTACATTACTGACGAGAGAGGGGTTATAAAGAAGTGTAACCTGATTGTAGGTACTACCAATAACTATGCTCCATTATTCATGTCAATTAAGAAAGCAGCCGAAGACTTTATAAAGCCGGGAGTAGAGATAACTGAGGGATTGCTTAACCGTATTGAAATGTCGTGGCGACCCTATGACCCCTGTTTGTCTTGTGCTACACACGCTTTGCCCGGCCAGCTACCCCTGGAAGTGACCATTTATGATGCCCAGGGCAACGAGCTTAAGAAACTGAGTCAGGGCATCTCGTAGCAAGTTTTCGCAAATCGAAATGAAAACCCTGGTTTTAGGGATGGGAAATCCTATTTTATCTGATGACGGAGCGGGGATTAGGGTGGCCCAAGAGGTAGGGGAAAAGCTCAATGACCCCCAGATAACTGTAGCTGAAACAAGTGAAGCTGGCCTTAGCCTTTTAGACTCTATCGTAGGCTATGATGAAGTTATTATCATTGATGCCGTTCAAACTGAAAAAGGGCAAGCAGGCCAGATATATCGCATGGGGCCTGAAGATTTCTCCCTCACCAAACATTTTTCCTCACCTCATCAAATAAACTTGGCCACTGCTCTGGAATTAGGAAAGATGCTTAACTCAGCGATGCCCCAAAAAATCACTGTATTTGCTGTGGAGGCCAAAGATACTACTAACTTTAGCGAGCAATGCACGCCCGAGGTGGAGCAGGCAATTCCCGAAGTGGTTAAGATGGTGCTGCAAGACTTAAATGCAAAACACCCCCCTGAAGGCTAATGATATTGAGTCAAGGCCTCATCGCTCGGGCCAAGTGCCAAAGCAATCTCAGATTAGAATTGTCAATTTGGATGAGAGAACAAGCTTGCATGTGAAAAGAAGATTCCTGGATGTGGCGAAACTACACGAAGATACTCAGAGCTTGCTCAAGATAGCTGGAATTGTCTAAGGTTGCCTTTCTATCTCATCCGCCGGCGAGATAAAGCCCGCTCTTGCCTCCGCTCTTTCTTATCAGGCGAATCTCTCCAATGGTCATGCTTCTATCCACTGCTTTGCACATATCATAGATGGTTAGAGCACTTACAGCCACAGCAACCAAGGCTTCCATTTCAAATCCTGTTTTCCCTGTCCCCTTAGCGCTGGCGGTAATCTCCACAGAATTGCCATTTTCGGGGAGATGAAATTCAACTGCAATGTGGGTGAGCTGGAGAGGGTGACAGAGAGGTATAAGACGGTGAGTTTCTTTTGCGGCCATGATTCCAGCCGTTTTTGCTACGGCTAAGACATCTCCCTTTTCTAGTTCACCCTTGCAGATAAGCTCTAAAGTAGAGGGCTTCATTTTCACCTTGCCGTTTGCTACTGCCTGGCGTTCTGTTTCTTTTTTCTGGGTAACGTCTATCATGTGAATTTGCCCTAACTCCATTCTCAACCTCCAATCTGCGACATTTTTCGGTTTACCAGCCTGACATTGCCTCCCACCAAATGATGATGTTCCGGCTTAGAAGCAACTGCCTTTAGAATCAGGCACTTTAGCTCGTTCATCGAGGCATTATTGCGTAGCGGCATTTTTAAGTCAACCTCATCTTCTCCCAGAAGGCAAGGTCGTAGCTTGCCATCTGGAGTAAGCCGCATGCGGTTACACCGGGAGCAAAAGGAGGTTTCGGTGAGGGGACTGACGAAGCCTATAGTGCCCTTGGCTCCAGCTAAGCGGTAGTATATAGCAGGTCCGTTGCCAGTTATCCCGATGGAATCGGGACAGGGCTCAAGCTTGCCAAGCAAACTAATATGCTGTCGCAATTCAACGGAAGGTACAAACTCGGCTGCACCCTTGAAGGGCATAAGCTCGATGAATCTGACATGCCATCCGTATTCATAGGGCATCTTGGCAAAATCTAGTATCTCATCATCGTTTATGCCCTGCATGATCACCGTGTTTATCTTGACTGGATCAAAGCCAACTTCCTTTGCTGCCTCGATGCCCTCAAGAACGGTTTTCAATTCTCCAAGACGGGTTATGCATCGAAATTTATCGGGTTTAAGCGTGTCCAGGCTCACATTAACTCTAGACACGCCTGCTTGCTTAAGTTCCAGAGCATATTTCTTGAGAAACGTCCCATTTGTCGTCAACGATAGTTCTTCGATTCCTTCAACCTGAGATAGCATACGAATGAGCTTGGGCAACTCAGCTCTAACCAGGGGCTCGCCACCAGTGAGCCTTATTTTACAGATGCCCAGCTCTGTCGCTGCTCGGACAACAGTCCGAATCTCCTCGTAGGAGAGAATCTCGCTATGGGGCATCTGCGGAACACCTTCAGGTGGCATGCAATAGAGGCAGCGCAGGTTGCAACGGTCGGTAACTGAAATCCGGAGGTAATTTATGCTCCGTCCGAAAGAATCAAGAATTCCAGTCATTGGCTAATTTCCTTTTCCATAATATGCACCCCAGTAGCTTTGAAAGTAGCATAGACTTCCCTGCCCACTTGTAAATTCAATTCTTCTGCTGATATTTTGGTGACCAAAACTACTAGACGGAAGCCACAATTCATTTCCACCCGGCTAAGCGGTCCAAGAGAGGTTACTTGGGTAACCTTGGCCTGAAAAGAATTCCTCGCCGAACTCCGATGAAAAATCGGAGCTAAAGTGATATCTTCAGGCCTGATGCAAGCATATACTTCCTTTCCCGCGGGGTAGTTAGAAACTGCCTGTATGGCATTGCCACCTATATTTACCGTGGCTATACCTTCGTTGTTTGCAATTATTACGCCTTCTATGATGTTCTCCATACCGACAAAATGAGCCACCTCTTCGTTTTGGGGTGAACGGAATATGTCGGTGGCATTGCCTGTTTGGACAAGTCTGCCATCAAGAAGTACCCCTATCCTGTCAGCAAGTTGCTGCCCTTGAGACATATCATGCGTTGCCATTATCATGGTAGTGTTGCGTTGCCTGGCAACATATGAAATTAACTGCTCAATCTTTGCTGTGGAAATAGGGTCAAGGTTAGCTGTCGGC
>JAUWYE010000004.1 GCA_030615965.1 Dehalococcoidia bacterium
AAATCATGCCAATTCCGTATTTCCACGTGTTGAGGAGATGGACTACAGCCTGCCATCCCGGCAACTAAAGCCACCGTAATTAAAAAGATGCTGCCCCTCGCCACATAGTTTCTTAGTTTTCCCAACATCTCCGTCTCCTAACCTAATAGGATATGCTCTTTTTTATTAAAATCTTGATAATTAATAATACATCCTACAATTTATTGTCAAGGAAATCGATTTTGGGTGTGCGTCAATTGGGATATCACCCCACTGGTGAGTCTACTTCCCTTGCCGTATACAGAGAAACATAAGCAGGGCAGCAATGCTTTTGGCATCGCAGATTTCGCCCGAGGCGATAAGCCGGGGTATCTCATCCCGGGAAACGCGGACAATCTCAATATCGTCAGTATCCTCAGCCACAAGACGAGCGGGCACCAAGTCAGTAGCCAAAAAGCAATGGAGGTACTCCGTGCCATAGCCCGGGACAGTATAAAAGCCGCCCAATTTGTCTATTTTCCGGGGGAGGTAGCCAATTTCTTCCTGTAATTCGCGGCGCACAGAGTCAATAGGCCCCTCACCAGGATCAATACCACCAGCCGGTATCTCCAGAAGAAACCTGCCCAGGGGATAGCGGAATTGGCGAACCAGAAGGACATTATTTTGTTCATCAAGAGGCACCACAGCTATACAATCGCTGTGCTCCACCACCTCTCTGGTGGTTTTGCTGCCATCAGCTTTCCCCACGGTGTCCACGCGCATACTTACCGCGCGCCCCTGATAAATCCGTTGGGTAGCTATCTTCTTTTCCGGCTTCACCATACTCTTACTACTTAGCTAAAATGACATCGTTTTGCTTGCCGAGCTTCAAAGGTAGCGAATAAGAGCGACCTCATCGCAGTCGGGAAACTTGGGGCAGCGATAGCATTCCGCCCATACCTTTCGGGGCAACTCCGTTTTGTCGATTAGTTGAAAGCCATGTTTTTCGAAAAAAGCAGGCTTGCGAACGAGACAAAAAACCTTGGGTATGCCCAATTCCTTAGCCTCTTTGAGACAGGCCTGGATAAGCAAAGAACCAATCCTTTGGTTCTGTTCCTGTTCAGCGACAGCCAGAGACCTGATTTCAGCTAAATCAACCCAGGTAACGTGCAATGCGACACAAGCGACAACCTGGTCTCCCTCCTTGACTACAAAGTACTCTCTGATACCCTCATATATATCAGATAAGGCACGAGGTAACATCTCCCCTTTATCAGCAAAATAACTGACCATCCGATGCATGGAGTTAGCATCGCTCACCCTTGCCTTTTCAACTTTCATATCAGCTTTCATTTCTTCCTCCTCTCAGTTTCTGCCAGAGCGAGCTATAAAAGTAGGCTGGCTCGTGAATTCTTAAGAAGCGAGCTACGTGAGGGCTGAGCTTCACTCTTATATTCTGCCCGTCTGATAGTGGCAAATCAACTTGTCCGTCAATACTAAGTATGCCCTTTTCTCTGGGAGCAACCTTCAAATCAACTATACTCTGCTGAGGCAACACCAGTGCATGACTCAATCCCAGGTGACAGGATATCGGCTGGAGGACGATTTCTCTCGATTGAGGGTGAAGAATCGGTCCGCCAGATGCCAGGGAATAGCTGGTGCTTCCGGTAGCGGTAGCCATGATTATGCCATCAGCGCGGTAAGTGGTTATCGCTGTGCCATCAATTTCTGCTTCTATGTTAACCAGGCGAACTGCAACACTTCGTAGCACCACATCATTCAAAGCATGAAAGCTTTTGTCTTCAATTTGAGCCTCGAGCATAGCCCTTTCCTCGATCCAGCCTTTCCCTTCGAGCAAACCGGGCAAATGAGACAAGACTTCATTGCCGTCTATTTCTGTGATAAATCCCAGCCTACCCAAGTTTACACCTAAAATGGGCACCGACAGGGGAGTTACGATTCGAGCAACACGGAGGATAGTGCCATCCCCGCCAATACTGAGAATTAGCTCCGTGCCAGCCACCTGGGGTTTAGCTTCATCCTCGTCCCAGGTTGAGCATCGCCACGAAGAGACCCCCCGGGAGGATAGAAACTCTTCCAGTTTCTCAGATAAGTCTCGGGCTTTCTCCAGTAGAGGGTGATACAGAATACCAATACGCTTCACAGGTGAGCGAAGTGTAGCACTGGTAAATTCTGGCTGTCAAACCATCTAACATATCCGGGGTAGCAGTTCCCAGGATAGCATGTCAACGATTCGGGAAGGGCCGAGCTTTGTTTTCATTATCACCTTTCCAGGGTGCTCGTTGGTTACCTCGCCGATGATGGCAGCATCTCTGCCATAGCTATTTTTTCTCATTTGGGCAAGAATCTTATCGGCATCGGCGGGGTCAACTATAGCTACCATCTTGCCTTCATTTGCCACATAAATGGGGTCCAGGCCCAAGAGCTCGCAGGCAGCTTTAACCTCTTCCTTCACTGGTATATTAGCCTCTTGTACCACGATGCCCGCCTTCGATTGCCGGGCCAGTTCGTTGAGCGTGGTTGCTAGCCCACCCCTGGTAGGGTCACGTAGGCAATGAATCCTGGATGAGGTCTCTAGCAGTTGAGACACTAATTTATTCAATGGAGCACAGTCGCTTTCCAAAGTCATGGAGAACCTTAATCCTTCACGTTGACTCATTACAGCTATACCGTGGTCGCCGATGGTGCCACTCAGCAGGACCTTATCCCCAGCTCTGGCGTTAGCTCCTGAGATATCAACTCCGGGAGAGATTATCCCTACTCCCGAGGTGGTGATAAACAACTTATCAGCCTGTCCTCGATTTACCACCTTGGTATCCCCAGCGATTATACTTACTTCGGCTTCTTCAGCAGCTTTCTTTATTGATTGCACTATCTGCTCGAGCTCCCTTAAGAGAAAGCCTTCTTCTATGATTGCCGAGAGACTCAAATATAGAGGCTTGGCTCCATTCATAGCTAAATCGTTCACCGTGCCGCAAATGGCTAGCTTGCCTATGTCGCCGCCAGGGAAAAAGATGGGATTTACCACATAGCTATCGGTGGTGAAAGCCAGGCGCCCGCTGGCTTCGAAAACAGCTGAGTCATCTAATTTATTCAATGCCGGATTAGCCAAGAAGGGAAGGAATTTTTTCTCCACCAGTTCGTGGCTCAATTTGCCACCACTGCCATGGGCTAAAAGAATGCTATCATCCATAAGCCTGCTCTATAGCTACCCTAAAAACTTTGCAAATTTTCAAGAGTCTCGTATTGATAATAGGCGGCGCAGGCGCCTTCACTGGAGACCATGCAGGGACCGACAGGGCTTTCCGGGGTGCAGACCTTTCTAAAGAGTTTGCACTCAACTGGTGTAGCTGCGCCACGGATTACATCCCCGCACCGGCATCCTTTAGGCTCCCTCGGTGGTTTCAGGCTCACTGAAAAAGCCTTGTCGGCGTCAAAGCGCTCGTATTTTCCTCTCACCTTCAAGCCACTTTGAGGGACAATTCCAATCCCCCGCCAGTTAGCTTCCCCAATCTCAAAAACATTCTCCATCAGTTGCCAGGCTTTTCTATTTCCCTCTGGCTTTACTCCCCGGGAATAAGCTATCTCCACTTTGGGCTCGCCCTTTTCAATTTGTTCCACCAGCTTATCTATGCATAGCAAGATATCCAGTGGTTCAAATCCCGAGATGACACAGGCAATTCCATAATCCTTAGGAATAAATTCATAGGGATGAGAACCAATTATAACACTAACATGTCCGGGACAGACGATGCCATCTAGCTTTACCTCGCCTGAGTCGAGCAGCGCTTTCATCACCGGGGGGGTCAGCTTGTTAAGGGATAGGATGTGAAAGTTTTCTATTTTCTCCTGCTGGGCCTTAAGTATAGAAGCAGCTATGGTTGGCGCCGTGGTCTCAAAGCCGATGCCGATGAAGATGACTGATTTCCCGGGGTTGGCTTTTGCTATCTCTACAGCGTCTATAGTGGAATATACTATTCGTATATCTGCTCCCTCAGCCTTTGCCTGTTGCAAGCTCGAATAGCTGCCGGGAACTCTTATCATGTCCCCAAAAGTAGTGATGATAACGTCGGGCAGGTGTGCTAGGGCGATGGCTTTGTCCAGATCAGCGGTTGCTGTGACACAGACGGGGCAGCCTGGCCCCGACCTCATTTCCACCGTTTTGGGAACTAATTGGCGAATTCCATATCGTAATATGGCATGCGTGTGCCCACCACAAAATTCCATTAGTCTTATGGTTTTGGTGGAGCGCTGAGCAATTTTGTATGCTAGTCCCTTGGCTAGCTTGTTGTCTTGATACTCGTCAATGAACTTCACTTAGACTTGCTATCTCTTCCAGGAGCTTCAGGGTCTCCTCGGCTTCAGCCTCATCTATAACGCCTATGGCATATCCCGTATGAAGCAATACGTAATCCCCCAGCTTGGCCTCCGGAGTAAGGGCAATGCTAACTCGACGCCTCACCCCGGCGATTTCTGTTTCAGCCTCATCCCCGTCTATGGAAACAATCCTTACTGGTATTGCTAAACACATGGCTTCCTGTATTTTAGCCCAAATCCGCCCATGATACAATCAAAAAGGGGTTAGCTCTATCCCGATTTAATCGGGGCAATCTTGAGAAACCAGGCTGGAATATAGTGGTTATATATGGGCGGGGACAAGCCCCGCCCATACAAATAGATGGTTCACCTCTCGGTGGGGGGGACGCAGGGAGAAAAAAATAGAGTTGCCCCTTTTTCGCTTCTGATGCAGTGTAGTGGCGGAGTTCATCTCCGCCTTATCCCGAACGGTTTTGAATTTGAAATTTAGAATTTATTTAGGCCTGTCCTGAGCTAAGTCGAAAGGATTTAGTACTTAAGGTATTAGGATTTCATGCTGAAGGAGGGGATTAAATGGTACTAATCTACTCTTACTAATGGGTGATTGACGAATGAGGGGCTACACTATACAATAAATCACAGGAGCTAAATCTAAAAAACCAGAAAGGTGTTTGAAAATGTAGTTACCCAATTTATTGGGCAGAGCCTGATAAATCAGACGATTACAAAATGGGGAGGTGAAAAATTCTAAGGATAGCTGAGGCAAAAGAAGAGGGGTGGCTATTACTCTGAAATGAAGCCTTAGGGAAAATTCTTTAACTCCAAGCTAACCCTCAGTAACTCTAAGCTAACCCTCAGTCAATTATCACGGAAGGAGAAGACCAATGAGCAGTAGAAGATAAATAAGGCAAGGAATGTACTTAGGAGGCTAGAATGTGAAGACACGAATTGTCAAACTTAGAAATCAAGTGCCTCCGGCACCGGTTAAGGATACGGAGGCACAGCTAAAGGGACCCGGGAAGGAAACCCCCTAGCTATTTCTTATTGTAACGACACCGAACTCCGTTGTCAAGACCCCAAGAATTCCCGGATGACCAAGACAAATCTGAGTCTAAAGCCAGCAAAGAAAGGAGGTGGAAAAGAATGAAAAGGTGTATGAGCAAAGTCGGCCGACAGTCTTGCCATGGAGTGAAGGGCTACATCGACATTGGGATGCTGGTTGAGCTGCTGGGTGAGCTGCTGGTCGGGCTGCTGGTGCTATCTGTCACTCTGGTATCTGCGGCGTCAGCAGTGATTCCTCAACTCACTGAGTTGGTAAGCGGTGATTCTGAGCAGGAGGCAGCCATAGAATTACAAATGGTGGAAATAGCGGTGGCAGCCTACCAGACTGACCACGATGGAAACTTGCCCACTGTTGAAGGTTTCCCGCGTGCTAATGAGATGGATGAGTACATCCCCAGTGGCGTAGCTGCTCTGCAGGGTACCTATACTCTTGATGGCACTACTGGCGAGGTAACCCAGACTTCCTATCCGGAGCGTAGTAGCCTTTTAAATGCTCTGATACTGCTTGACGGTCTGGGCTAAGACCAAACCAACGATGGGGAGGCTCATCGGCGGGATTGTTTTGCTTCAGTCCTGCCGGTGAGCTTTTCTATTTTCTGGGAAATACTATATCCTAAATTTCTAAATGCCAAACAATATCAAAGCAATAATGACCACAATGGGCGGGGACAAGCCTGCCTCTACGGGATTGCTTCGCTACGCTCGCGATGACACCCCTATGTGTCACTGTGAGGCTGACGAGGTCAGCCGAAGCAATCTCGTGGAGGGTAACGACATTACCGCCTTCCCTCGCAATAACAACTGAACAATTGCTAAACAACCTTAAAAAGATATCGCATTGACGCTAGTTAGGCATTGTGCTATGTTATGCGACATAATTCATTTGAGGGAGCATAAGTTAAATGCGCAGCGACGTGGTGAAGAAAGGAATCGAGCGGGCGCCTCACAGGTCGTTGCTGCGGGCCGTAGGTTGCTCTTCAGAGGACTGGGATAAGCCGTTTATTGGAATAATCAATAGCTTTAGCGAGATTGTCCCCGGGCATATCCATCTGCAAACAATTGCCAAAGCGGTAAAAGAGGGTATCCGCAGTCGAGGCGGAGTGCCTTTTGAGGTCAATACCATAGCTGTTTGCGATGGTATCGCTATGAACCATCTGGGAATGAAATACAGCTTGCCCAGCCGAGAGCTCATTGCTGACTCGGTTGAAATCCTGGCTCAGGCTCATGCCTTCGATGGTCTGGTATTCATCCCTAATTGCGACAAGGTCGTGCCCGGGATGCTGATGGCCGCAATCAGGCTTAATTTACCTGCTGTCTTTGTGAGTGGTGGTCCCATGCTAGCCGGGAAGTTTGGTCAGGGAAACGCTGCCAGGTCCGTTGACCTTATTACGGTCTTTCAAGCTGTAGGCGAAGTAGCTAAAGGTAAGATGACCGAGGCTGAGTTGCAGGAACTGGAGATGGTCGCCTGTCCTGGTTGTGGGAGCTGTGCCGGGATGTTCACTGCTAATACTATGAATTGTCTCAGCGAAGCCTTGGGGATGGCTTTGCCGGGTAACGGCACGATACCCGCGGTGGAAGAACGGCGTGTACAACTTGCCTATAAAGCTGGGCAGCAAGTCATGGAAACTTTGGCCAAAGATATTCGGCCTAAAGACGTTATCACCAGAGATTCTCTTTACAATGCCTTCGCCGTGGACATGGCTCTGGGTGGCAGCACAAATTCCGTGTTGCATCTTGCTGCCATAGCGCATGAGGCTGGGCTAGATTTTCCCTTGTCCCTGATAAACGAGATTAGCGACTCCGTTCCTCATATCTGCAAATTAAGCCCGGCCAGTGATTATCACATTCAGGACCTGGACTTAGCCGGTGGCGTTCCTGCGATAATGCACGAACTATCGGGATTGCTGAAGCTTGAGGCAAACACCATTTTGGGCAAGTCCTTGGGGGAAATAATTGCGGGGGCAAAAGTTAAAAATAGAGAGGTAATCCGCCCCCTGTCACAACCGCATGCCCCTACTGGTGGTATTAGCATATTATTTGGCAATTTGGCGCCTGATGGCAGCGTAGTGAAAAACGCTGCAGTAGCTTCTGAGATGTTAGTTCATCGGGGTCCAGCGAGAGTTTTCAATGGTGAGGAGGAAGCTACGGCGGCGATAATGAAAGGCGAATTTAAGTCAGGCGAGGTAATCGTCATTCGCTATGAAGGCCCCAAGGGAGGGCCAGGAATGCGGGAGATGCTAGCAGCCACCTCCCTCCTCAGCGGTATGGGTATGGATAAAAAGGTAGCTCTCATTACAGATGGACGCTTTTCCGGAGGCACGCGAGGAGCAGCCATTGGTCATGTCTCTCCTGAAGCGGCAGAGAAAGGTCCTATAGCGGCTTTGCGGGATGGTGATATGATTAGGATAAACATACCTGACCACAAATTGGAAGTGGAATTAAGCCAAAAAGAGCTAGAGCAACGGTTGGCTTCATTGCTTTCCTTTGAACCCAAGATTAAAACTGGCTATCTCAAGAGGTATAGTGATAAAGTAAGCTCGGCCAGCACTGGTGCGGTATTTGCTGGGTAAGGAGTTATTCTATGAAGAAAACTGGTGCTCAGATTCTCTGTGAGAGTTTAGTTAAAGAAGGGGTAGAGGTTGTTTTTGGCATTCTCGGTGGTGCTGTCTTACCCATATATGATACCTTCCCCCAATATCCTCAACTCCGACATATATTAGTTCGCCATGAGCAGGGAGCGGCTCATGCCGCCGATGGCTATGCTCGAGTTACACATAAGGCGGGAGTGTGTATTGCTACTTCTGGGCCTGGAGCTACTAATCTGGTTACTGGCATTGCCAATGCTTATATGGATTCTGCTCCCTTAGTAGCCATAACTGGCCAGGTAGCCAGACCTGTTATTGGCAAGGATGCCTTTCAGGAGACGGATATCACAGGCATTACCATTCCAATTACCAAACATAACTATCTTGTTACCGATGTTGCTGAGCTGGCTAAAACGGTTAAAGAGGCCTTCCACATTGCTCAGACAGGAAGGCCGGGACCTGTGCTTATTGACATACCGCGGGATGTTCAGCAAGAGCAAACGGACTTTGTTTATCCCGATAAGCTTGATTTGCCAGGCTACAGGGTTGTCTCTCGTGGGCACCCAGCTCAAATTAAGAAAGCAGCAAAGCTCATTAATGAAGCTGAGCAGCCTGTTATCATCGCTGGCAGGGGGATAATTATTTCCCAAGCTTACGATGAGTTTAAGGAATTTGCCGAGAAAGCACAAATACCAGTGGCTCACACTCTCCTTGGTCTGAGTTCCTTTCCTGGAAATCATATACTCGATCTTGGCATGCTGGGGATGCATGGCACACCTTGCGCCAATATGACAGTGCAAAACGCCGACCTTCTTATCGCTATTGGCATGAGATTTGATGACCGAGCTACAGGAAATACCAGGGAGTTTGCTCCCCATGCCCGCGTTATTCACATCGATATCGACCCCGCAGAGATTGGAAAGAATATCCCCACCGAGGTTCCGGTAGTCGGGGATATAAAAAGCGTGCTCACAGCCCTGAATGAGGAGATTGAGAGAAGAGAGCATGTGGATTGGCTTTCCCAAATAGAACAGTGGCGGTATGAGCATCCATCGCTAGAAATCAGGCAAAGTGATGAACTCTTGCCTCAATACATTGTTCACCAGATCTGCGAGGCCACACAAGGTGATGCTTTAGTAGTTACCGGGGTGGGGCAGAATCAAATGTGGGCGGCACGATATTTTGTTTATACCAAGCCAAACAGCCTTATTTCTGGGGGAGGTTTGGGCCCCATGGGGTTTGAACTACCCGCGGCCATGGGAGTCAAAGTCGGTTGCCCCGAGGAGGTGGTATGGTGTGTTGCCGGCGACGGCGGCTTTCAGATGACTATCCAGGAGTTAGCTACCATAACACAGGAAAACATTGCTGTAAAAATAGCTATCATGAACAACGGGTATTTAGGCATGGTAAGACAGTGGCAAGAGCTATTCTATGGACGGCGCTACGTTGACACGAAACTTTGGAATCCCGATTTTGTCAAAATTGCCGAAGCGTATGACATTCCTGGTGTCAGGGTGAAACGCAGAGAGGAAGTCATCCCGGCTATACAGAAGGCCATGGAGTACCCTGGAGCCTTTCTCATCGACTTTCTTATTGAGCCCGAGGAGAACATCTATCCCATAGTGCCACCAGGGGAAAGCCTGGCCAGATTTTTCGAGCCATCAAAGCCGGAAGTATTGGGAGGAAAATTTTAAGAATCAATTACAAAATGCCAAAGAAGGCAAAAACAAAATTCCAATGACCAAAAGATGGGGTTTTTGAATTTAGAGATTATAATTTGGAATTTATCTATTGGGGGGCAAATTGACTAATACAAAACATACTTTAGTAGCTTTAGTGGAGGATAAACCAGGGGTGCTTAATCGAATAGCTAGTTTATTCCGCCGGCGCGCCTTTAATATTCAAAGTCTTGCTGTAGGTGGTAGCGAACATCCCGGCTTATCTCGCATGACTACTGTTGTTGTTGGTGATTCTGCTCAGGTAGAGCAGGTGAGAAAGCAACTGGAGAAGCTAATCAACGTGGTTAAAGTCTCTGATATAACCGAAGAGGACATGGTGGCCAGAGAATTGGCCTTAATTAAAGTGAAGGCTAGTGCCTCGACAAGAAGCGAGATTATGCAAATCGTTGATATTTTCCGGGCTAACATAGTTGATGTTGCTCCAGGTTCACTGACAGTGGAGGTGACCGGTGATGAAGATAAGCTGGATTCTCTGCTCGGCCTCCTTCGTGATTTTGGTGTTAAGGAGGTTTCACGAACTGGCAGGATAGCCTTAACTCGCGGAAGCAGTTCTTAAATAACTGCCGACAGTTGACAGCTGACGGCTGAAGGTTAACAGGGAGGGATTATGGCTAAAATTTATTACGACAAGGATGCTAACCTGGATTTGCTCAAAGGGAAGACAATTGGCATTATTGGCTTTGGGAGTCAGGGACACGCCCATGCCCAGAATCTAAGGGACAGCGGCTGCCAGGTCATTGTTGCTGAATTACCAGGCACTGAAGTCTGGGAGGCAGCAAAGAAAGCTGGTTTTGAAGTAGCTACTGCCGCTGAAGTGGCCAGGAAGGCAAATATAATTGTTATGCTGGCTCCGGATACTTTGCAGCCCAGAATCTATCGGGAGTCGATTGAGAAGGAGATGGCCCGGGGCAAGACACTTATGTTTGCTCATGGTTTTAGTATCCACTTTTCTCAAATCGTGCCTCCAGTTGAGGTTGATGTTGGCATGATAGCGCCTAAATGTCCGGGACATATGTTCAGAAGACTTTATACTGAAGGTTCAGGAGCTCCGGCCTTGGTGGCTATCCATCAGAATGCCTCGGGGAAAGCAAAAGACACAGCTCTGGCCTATGCCAAGGGTATTGGTTGCGCTAGAGCCGGGGTTCTGGAAACGACTTTTGCTGAAGAGACTGAGACCGACCTCTTTGGCGAGCAAACGGTGCTTTGTGGGGGAGTCTCTTCTCTGATAAAGGCTGGCTTTGAAACATTGGTAGAGGCTGGCTATCAACCAGAGATCGCCTATTTCGAGGTTTGCCACGAGTTAAAGCTCATTGTTGACTTGATTTATCAAGGTGGTTTGAGTTATATGCGCTATTCGGTAAGTGATACGGCAGAGTATGGAGATTATACGCGAGGTCCACGAGTCATTGATGATTTGGTCAAGGAGGAAATGAGGCAAATCCTGGCCGAGATTCAGGATGGCAGCTTTGCTACAGAGTGGATTTCGGAAAATCAGGCTGGCCGCCCCAGCTTCAATGCTATGAGGCGGATGGAAGCAGAGCATCCCATCGAAGTCGTGGGCAAGAAACTCAGGGATATGATGCCCTGGCTGAAGACCTAGGTATTATTAGAAAAGCTTGCTACTTACACACTACTGCAAGCTCTAAAAAATTTTTGTAAAACCTTGTAATAATCTCCTGGCGCACACGCCAGCCCGAGATGGTGAATTTTGGTTAGCTTTATCTTAATAATATCTTAATAATATTGTTGTAATATTGAAGGGAGACTGGGAGGTGTGGCTATGTCATACTGTCAATACTGTGGGGAAAAAATAGATGAAGATGCAGTGGTTTGCCCTAAATGTGGGGAAAGTTTAGTTTGGGAAGATACTGGATGGCAAGAGTTTCAGACCCAAGAGAAAGTTGATGAAGTGAAACATAGGGCAAATATGTATATTATTTCGGCAATAGTTCTTGCAACGGTGGGAATAGTGGCTGGTAGTATGTTTTGTGCCTCATCGAGTGGGGTTGGTTTTTTTGGAATAGTGCTTGTTTGCTTGAGCATTGGATGTACTGCGTCGGCTGATCGACATGAACACAAAGCCAAGAATTTGAAGAAACAACTCAGGCGGTGAAATTAATCTGAAGTTGTATTGGTAATATGAGCACCTGAATTTAAAATATCTTCTAGTTGGTCCTCGCAGAGTATTTCTCGTACACACTTCCTGAAATTACGCTTTACTGAGCCGGGTGACTTTGGTTTAGTCTTAGCTTGGAAAGAGCTGGCCTGTGGTGGAGGTAATTGGGATAGTATTGCCGTGGCCCCCAAAAATAAAACCCTCTCTTTCAGTTCAGCGATAAGGTCAGCTAGGGTTCATTCATTTTGTGCCGCCTAGCCTCGCGATTATCTCATTAAGGCAAAGTGCGCCTTAATTCAAACACCACCGGGTTTGCTGGGTCAGGACAGGCAACAGTAGTCTTGGTTCGGTCTTGCTCCCAGGGGAACGAACCGCCGAATTGCAGGACTTGGGCAAAAGGAAAAAGGGAGTAAAAAGCCCATGAACAAAGCTTAGGCGGAGTCTGTTGTCCGATGACAAACTCATCACCAACCTTGTGTTGAGCCGCGCAAGTCCCCTTCTGGAATATTACCTTAGCTATCACATCAGACATCTCAACCTCCTATTTCACTACGGATTGGATTAATACCTCTTACCTTCATTTCTGGTTAAGTCGACCTGAGTATATAGTATATTATGGTATGGCTCAGTACAAACGAGTGGCGGATGTACGGGATGTGCATCATACGTCCATACCAATCCTCTTTGTTTTGCCGCCATGCTCACCCAAGCTTAATGGACATGTGGAAAGGGCCCGGAGGACTCACACTGAAGATGCCCATGTGGCAATGCTATAATCATAGAGTTTAGGGCGATGGAGATTGCTCTAGCAAAAATAGAAAGGGAGGCAGGAGTTTGAGCTTCAAAGTAGTTGTTACCTTTTATGTGCCCGGCGCAATCCCCACCTATGATGAGCTATTGACCAAGTTAGGGGCAGAAGTGGAAAAGACTTTCTGTACTACTGAGGAGGAACTTATCTCCGCCTGTTCTGAAGCTGACGCTGCCATAGCAGTGGGAATAAGGATAACGCCAGGGTATGTCTTTAGTCCCAAAGTAATCGAGAATCTGAACAAATGTCGACTGATTGCCCTTACGAGTATAGGTTATGACAATGTGGACATAGCCGCAGCTACAGAAAAAGGTGTTTGTGTTGCCAATGTTCCCTATTATTGCTTGGAGGAGGTCTCAGACCACGCTATGGCACTTATTCTCGCCTGCGCCAGGAAGTTTTATCAACTATTTCCTGACATTAAAAGTGGGAAATGGAGTACCCAGGCAGATTACTTGAGCGCCTTGAAGCCGTTACATCGGCTATCTGGGCAAACCTTAGGGCTTATTGGCTTTGGCAATATATCTCGTACCCTTGTCCCAAAAGCCAAAGCTTTTGGCTTCAGAATCATTGCCTACGCCCCCCATGTGCCTGACATCCTGTTTAAGACATTTGAAGTGGAATCGGTAGAGCTCGACCAGTTGCTTAAAGAGTCGGACTTTGTTTCCATGCATGCTGCTCTCACCCCAGAAACCAAGCATATGATGGGGCTTCAGCAATTTAAGAAGATGAAGCCCACCGCTTATTTCATCAACACAGCCCGGGGAGAGCTCGTGGATGAAAGGGCTCTTTATACTGCCCTTTCAGAGGGACTAATTGCCGGTGCTGGCCTGGATGTGTTGGAATCAGAGCCTCCTAGCCGCGACAATCCCTTGCTCAAGCTTAACAATGTTCTCATTACCGGTCATTTTGCTTACTATTCCGAGGAGTCACGCGAAGAATTATTTAGGTGGCCCTGGGAAGAGGTAGCCAGAGTATTGCAAGGGGAGTGGCCTCAAGGCTTGGTTAATCCACAAGTCAAGGAGAGATTTAGTGTTAAATGGGGCGCTCACCCCAAGTAAACAGAGTTCATTATGGCTGAGATGGCTTTGACAAGGTACTGAGGCGATAGTTTGTAGTGCCTTCACGCTGCAAGTATTTGTCAGGAGAGATAGCCAATGTATGGCATAAAATCTGTGAGTTATGGCTCTATCTAATGGGAGTTTAGGACTTTGTTTGATAATTATGCTTGTGCCGCGTGCTTTGAGAAATTTCTCACACCCCCTTGACAAGGCTTTAGAGGTGTGTTATTATAATAATGCTCCAAGTAATTGAACAGGAACTTGGCGAGTGTGGAGCCGACCGCTGAGTAAGTGGAAGCTGAAAAGTGTTGGGAGGTAAAAGGCCCAGCGCAAGGTAGGTGGAAGCAGAAAGGAAGGTGGGTGGAGAGTCAAGGAAAGGGAGGTTACTTGGGGCAATTTTTTACCCCCAGTTTTTTGCTTTTATTGTTATACGAGCTATAAGTATTGCCACGGAAAAAGGGAGCTAAGTTGGGGTTGGTTATCGCGGCCCCTCGCCTTTGATTAGCTCGGGGTGGAGGATGCCAATGAAGGGCAAATTACGGTATTCTCCCTTGTAATCTAATCCGTAACCCACTACGAACTCATCGGGAACTTCAAAGCCCACGTAATCAAGAGGAACATTTATCAATCGACGTGCTCTCTTATCAAGCAGGGTACAAACGCGAAGACTAGCCGGATTGTGGGCAGAGAGATGACTGAGGATGTAATTTAGTGTCATGCCAGTATCTACAATGTCTTCAACCATCAGTACATGCTGCCCTGTTATGCTGCTATCGAGGTCTCTGGTTATCTTGACTACCTGACCATCACTACCATAGTATGAGATAGCCATAAAGTCCAGGGTAACCGGAAGAGAAAGGTGCTGCATCAGGTCAGCCATGAAGCAGACAACGCCCTTCAAGATGCCTATTAGCACTAATCGCTGACCAGCGTAATCGCGTGAAATGTGTCTGGCTAGGGTTCTTATCCTTTGTTGAATTTTAGCGTGGCTGTACAAAACTCGATCGATTCCCTCTACTTTAGCTTCGCCTAGAGGGCCATAACCATATTTGGCTAGCAGCTTGAGAAAATCATTCTTGGTCAGAAGCATAACATTGACTTCAGGGTAAAGTTCTCTGAGCTGGCGCAGCTTGCGATTCTTCTCGGTTAGCAGATTTTGTTTTAATGTAGTGAGTTCAACATAAAGGTCTAACTCGGGCAGATAAAAATCGGGAGTGAACATCTCTGCTATCTTGTCGCCTTTCCACCTAAGAGGAAAGGAACGAGGCTCATAAAGCCATTCAATACAGTAAAAGTCTAAAACTTTGGCAAAATCCTCCTCGCTGGGATGAGCGAAACTAGTTGGCCTCAGCGTAGTAGTAGGTAACGGAGATACTTGAGACGATTTTCTTCGTCTCTCACTTGCCTTATAGTCTTGCTCTAGCAATTGATGAAGCTCTGCTCTCTCAAAGATGACGGCGCACATATCAGCAACACTGAGGAGGAAACTTGTATCAGCTTCGGAGAATTGGCGAGGCTCACGAGTGTAAATTCGAATCTCCCCGATAGTTTCTCCTTTCCCAAGTACAGGAACCCCAAGTATAGAAGATATTCCTTGCGCTAGTGCTATTTGGGGATGTTGAACTCTTTCATCTTTAGCAGCATCGGCAATAAATACCACTTTCCCCTCAAGGATATCCGGAAGGCTTTTACGGGCATCAAGGTGGCCCTTTTTCAGATAAAGGTCGCTCAAACCATACGTGCCTACAGTGAGCAAATATTCCTTTTGGGGATTGAGGGATAAAATGCGGCAGCCATTTGCCTGCATTGCCTTGGCAGTACTTTTAGCTATAGAATTACAAATCTTTCTTAAGCTAAAAGCCGAATTGGCAACTTTAGTTATCCGCTTAAGAGCTGAATAATAACTACCTCTCGAGCTACCCACTTTTCTCGTACTCTATCCGCATTTAGTAAAGCCACAGGCGAGGCAAATTTCGCAGCCTTCCTGGTAAATCAAAGAACCACCACAATCGGGGCATTGCCCGGCCCAACTGTTAACCATCTCAGGATTTTTGGAAGGTGTATTTGGATTAGTGGCGGTCTTTTCGCTAATGTACTTCTCCAGCACGCTAGCGATAGCATCGGCACAGGATAAAATAGCATGTCCCTGCTCCCAAGCAATAGAAGGGCATCTAATGCCGCGCAGGTGCTTTACGATAGAATCTACATCTATTCCAGACCTTAGAGCCAGGGATGTTAGGCGGCTAATAGCCTCAAGCTGTGCTGCGGCACAACCTCCAGCCTTTCCTAGGGTGGAGAAAACTTCGGATATTCCCCGACTATCAAAATTTACTGTCACATAGATGTAGCCACACCCAGTGTTTACCCTTTCGGTTACACCTGTGGTAACTTTAGGCCTTTTCCTGGGAGCTAGCTTACCTTCAGCCTTTTTTACCCCCTCACCCACGGTGAGAACCTGACTTTCACGACTCCTATCACGGTAAATGGTTATCCCCTTCAAGCCTTCGTGGTAAGCCAGCTTATACACTTTGGCTACATCCTCGGACGTCGCCTCGTGAGGGAAATTGACTGTCTTGGATACAGCGTTATGTGTAGACTTCTGGAAAGCTGCCTGCATCTTAACGTGCCACTCAGGAGATATGTCATGGGCGGTGACAAAGAGCCTTTTTATCTCTTCAGGAACTTCTTCTATGTCTTTTAACCTCTTTCCTTCAGCTAGCTGCTTCATTAGATCCGGGGAATAGAACCCTCCGCTCTTGGCCATCTCCTCAAAATAAGGGTTCACCTCTATAAATTCTTCGCCTTCCAGGATATGACGCACATAGCTTAAAGCGAACAATGGTTCAATGCCACTGGAACAATTAGCGATTATGCTCAGGGTGCCAGTGGGGGCGATAGTAGTTCTGGTGGCATTTCTCACCCTGATATTATCAGAAGCATAGGCACTTCCCTCGAAAGCGGGGAATACCCCTCTTTCCTGTGCTAGTTTCATAGAAGCTTCGGTCGCCTTCTTAGATGTAGTCGCCATCAGCTCCTTTGCCTGTTCTAATGCTTGGTCTGAGTCATAAGGGATACCAAGCTGAATCAACATGTCGGCAAAACCCATCAACCCCAGGCCTATTTTCCTGGTAGCTTTCGTTCTCTCAGCTATCTGAGACAAAGGAAATTGATTAACATCAATAACGTTATCGAGGAAGCGAATTGTCAATTCAATCGTCTGAGACAGTTTACCCTGGTCAATCTGTGTCTGATTATCCTGGCAAGTTATCATTTTGGCTAAGTTTATGGAACCTAAATTACAGGATTCAAAGGGGAGCAGGGGTTGTTCCCCACAGGGGTTAGTGCTTTCAATTCTGCCTAGGTGCGAGACGGGGTTTTTCTCATTTATTCGATCAATGAAAACAATGCCCGGGTCGCCGGTGCGCCAAGCCATGTCAACTATTTTCTTAAATACCTCTTTGGCATTAAGCTTACCCGTCACCTCTCCAGTTCGCGGGTTCACCAAATTGTAATCGGTGCCTTTTTCCACCGCTTTCATAAACTCATCGGTCACAGCTACAGAAAGGTTAAAATTGGTTAGAGCTTCCGAGTCCTCCTTAGCCGCGATGAATTCCAAGATGTCGGGATGCTCAATATTGAGTATTGCCATATTGGCTCCGCGGCGCATGCCACCTTGCTTTATGACGTCGGTGGTGGCATCAAAGGCTCGCATGAAAGAAACAGGGCCACTAGCAATGCCACCTGTAGAACCCACTCTATCTCTTGCCGGTCTAAGTCGGGAAAAGGAAAAGCCGGTACCTCCGCCACTTTTATGAATCAAAGCAGTATATTTAACCGCATCAAAAATAGACTCCATAGAATCCTCAATAGGTAAAACAAAGCAAGCTGATAATTGCCCTAGTTCGCGGCCGGCATTCATTAATGTGGGGGAGTTAGGTAAGAAATCCAGGTTTGCCATTAACTGATAGAATGCCTCCTCCCAAAAGGAAACATCTGCTTTGGAATCGTAAAGGAGCTCGGCTGAGGCAATGTGCCTGGCGACGCGGCGGAGTAGTTCTTGCGGCGTCTCAATAACCCTCCCTTCTCCATCCTTTGTCAAATATCTCCTTTCCAGGACCCTTAAGGCATTATCGCTAAGTTTGATATCAGCAGCGAGTTGAACCATTGGTTTGGCTAGAATAACAGGCACCTCTTTAGTCTCGGTTTCCATTTCAGGCATAATCTCCTCCACCCTAGCTGATTCTTCACTAGCTAAGATTTCTTTCACCTTAGCATGAATCTCAGACTCAGTGGGGTGGCGTTGTTGTCGACGGTGCTTTGGGGCCAAGCGTTCCATTCCAGGCAGGGGTTGCTGCTGTTCCAAGCGTTCAATCACCTGGGTGGTGAGTTGCTCTATTTTGTTTCTATCACGTATACCCATTGACTCAGCATCAGCCACTACAGCTCTGAGAATTTCAGTGCGATTAAGAGATCCCTCCGTGTTGTTTCTCTTATGACTATTATTTGACACAATGCTCTCCGGATATAGTATTTTGCTTTGCTTCACCTATCAGGAAAAGCTAGAGAAATAACATATCTCGCTTCACCATGACCAAAACCTTTGGATTCGACGGGTAAACGTTTAACACCAGTATCAAGCCTAAAAACCTTGTGGCATTTAACAGGATTGGCGCACTGGTAGGCTTTATACAATGTGGATGTACTCTTAATGAGTGTGTGCACTGGCATATAGTCGGTTTTCCCCTTCGATTTTTTCCCGGGGCCTACACGCCAGGCTAACCGAAGCACTTTGGACTTAGTTCCTGGTCGCAGACGCCATAGAAGGGCAAGGCAAGGCTCTGTGCTAACCTCGGCAATCCGAATAGCAGTTGAGCTAATGGAAACCCTGAAGATGTTGGCTAATGATTCAATTGAGCTAATAGAGGCCCCAAGAGCTAACAAATATTTCTTGAAGACAATCTCCGGCATGAGTAGTTCTGTGGCAGCAGCATCACATAGGCGTTCTCTAGCTTTTGCACGAGCTAGCGCAGGAGCTTGTGGATTAAAGGTTCGAAACTCAGCTTCCTCTACGCAAAGTTCCAGGTTCAGCTCACTAAGTAAGGCGTGCCCAATTTCGTGAGCACAAGAAAAATTCTGCCTGGCTGGGTTATGGTTTTGGTTCACCCTAATCACGTCCCCGTCATGTAATTTGATTAGAATAGCGCTTACTTCCCCCAAATCCGCTTTCTCAATTCTTTTTATACCCAGCAGGGGAGCATATTCTTCTGACAAAAACGGTGGTTTTCCATGTCCTCTCTGCTCAACCAATTGGCTTACGAGCTGTCTGGCTCGTTCAACGATAAGGCTAGTTGATTGTTCCAAATTCAGAGCCATGGCAATACCTTCACCCTATGCCATCATCAAAAATAATGGGTATATGTCCATTAATCACTCCTATGGTTCCAGCTAGTACATATATAAATCATGAAGCCTCTCACTGGGAGCCAGTGGCGTGAAGAATTTCTTTAGCTCCTCATATTTTGTGGATTCGACTGCGGCAGGACCAATTTGCCCTCTCTTCTCTGTTCTCCTTTCGCCCAAGCCGAGGTTTTGATAAAGGGTTCTACGTTGGGCGTCGCTTAGGGAGAGAGTTCCTATGTATGCCGCACCGTGTAGCCAGATTTTCTGGGAAAGTGGTAGATTATCGAAAGTCTTTAGTGAAATTCTCCTCTTCTTAAGCCATGGGCGAAGCTCTTGCTTAAGTTTTTCTATGTCCTTGTGGTTCGATATTTTCATCATTCTCCTCCATTTAATGTTTCCGTTCATTTATAATGCTCAGCTTTATCCATCTCCAACATCAAATTCTTGACTTGTTTCCTTGTTGGTTTTGGGCATTTTATCTCTTCTTGCGACCGATTAGGGAATTCACTGCCTCAGAAGAGGGCAGCGGTAGCTGGTTTGCTGGCGTTAGCTCTCTTCGTACCGCCAAGCTGTCTACTTCTTGTTTTAAAGCGCCGATATCAGCAAATTCCCGATAAACACTGGCAAAGCGAATGTAAGCAATGTGGTCTAGTTTTCTTAATCCTTCCATGACCAAATCACCAATATGGGAACTGTAGACCTCGCTTTTGCCCACCTTGTAAAGCTCAGCCTCGATGGTGTCCACAAACTTATCAATGGCGCCTGTAGGAAGGGGACGTTTCTCACAAGCTTTGCGAATACCCAAAAGGAGCTTATCCCGGCTGAATTCCTCACGTCGTCCATCCTTCTTAATAACGAAGATATCATGTGGCTGTATACGCTCGTAAGTAGTGAAGCGAGCATTGCAGGCGAGGCATTTCCTTCGGCGTCTCACCATTTCGTCTAGACTCCGAGAATCTATCACCCTTGATTCCTGCCTGCCGCAATAAGGACAGTTCACAAATTTCTCCTAAGAATTGTGGTATGGAAATATTTTACCACTAAATGTAGTAAAATGCAACATCTCCGCGGAAAAAAGAGGCTCGATGGTGGACAATTCTAGAGAAATATGCTAGGTTTGAATTAACATAGGACTAACGTGGTTAAGATTGTACCATGTTCGTGGTCAATATCGTGATAAGGATTTTTAGGAGCATTGTCCGAGGAAATCTTACCAGGTCTTTATAGAATTAAGGTTCCTCTCCCCGGAAGTCCTCTAAAAGCCACCAACTCTTACGTTATAAAGGGGACAGAGCGGTCTTTAATTATTGATACTGGATGGAATCGAGAGGATTGTATGGCGGCACTAGTTTCTGGATTAAACGAATGTAGCGTGGACTTCAGGCAAGCTGATTTCTTCATCACGCACATGCATGCAGACCACTCAGGTTTAGTGTCAACTCTCGCCGGTGAAGGGGCGAGAATCTATTTTGGCTTGGCAGATGCGGAAATTATTAGGTCTACTGCGCCTGAGCATTGGGAGGAGCAGATTGATTTTGCTCGTAAATGCGGCTTTCCTGGAGAGGAGCTTGAGAAGGCTATTGGAAGCCACCCCGGTCGCAGATATAGCCCAAGTACCTCCTTGAACTTGTGTGTCTCAAAGGACGGTGATGCGATAAGCATTGGGGATTACCTATTTGAATGTATTGAAACCCCAGGGCACACTGAAGGTCACATTTGCCTTTACGAGCCCAGCAAGAAAATATTCGTATGTGGTGACCATATCCTTGTTGATATAACTCCGAATATCACCCTCTCCTCCGAGGAGGGAAATCCATTAAAAGAATATCTAATGAGCCTGGACAAAGTTTATGATTTGGACGTTGGACTTGTACTGCCTGGTCATAGGAGTATCTTCAGGAATCAAAAAGAGAGAATTCGAGAACTGAAGCAGCACCACCAGATAAGGCTTAAGGAGGTAATGTCTATTCTGGGAAAAGGTAAGCAAAACGTCTTTCAGATTGCATCACAAATGACCTGGGATATAAGTTACAAATCCTGGGATTTATTTCCTCCGGCGCAAAAGTTATTTGCTTTTGGAGAGGCTATGGCTCACCTGAAATATCTTGAGGAAGAGGGGAAGGTGGGGAGAGAAATGGAAGGGCAGGGGATAGTGTTTTTCACGGAGGTATCAAATGCCTGAAGCAAAAGTTGGCATCATTGGTGGAAGCGGGCTTTATAACATGGAGGGGATGATGGGGGTGGAGAAAGTGAAGGTAAGCACGCCCTTTGGCGAGCCCAGCGACGCTATTATCTTGGGTAATCTAGAAGGAGTAAGGGTTGCCTTTCTCCCCAGACATGGCGAGGGACATCGAATAAGCCCCAATGAACTACCGGCGAAAGCCAATATCTATGCTTTGAAATCGCTGGGGGTGGAAAGGATTATCTCTGTAGCCGCTGTGGGCAGTCTTAAGGAGGAGATAGAACCTCTGGACGTAGTCATTCCTGACCAACTAATAGACTGTACCAGAGGAAGAGCCAGCACCTTCTTTACAGATGGGATAGTGGGGCATGTCTCTCTCGCGGAACCTTTCTGTCCTCTTTTAAGTCAAATCTCGTTTGAGGCAAGCACTAAGGTTGGGGCTAAGGTACATAAAGGTGGTACTTATCTAGTCATGGAAGGTCCACAACTCTCCACCAAGGCTGAGTCACAGCTTTACCGCTCTTGGGGTGCTGATGTCATTGGGATGACAGCTTTGCCTGAAGCTAAATTAGCTAGAGAGGCAGAAATATGCTATGTTGCACTTGCCCTTGTCACCGATTATGATTGCTGGCATCCGACTTATGGATCGGTGACTACGGAGATGATTTTAACCAACTTGCGGAAGGGCATTGATACTGTCAAGAGAATCCTGAAGTTACTACTACCTTCCATACCGCAGAAACGAGACTGTGCCTGTGCTAGCGCCCTTAAATATGCCATAGTCACTGGGACGAAATACATACCGAAAGAAAAGAGGAAAGAGCTGGGGCTGCTAATTGGCAAGTATTTAGGCAGGGAGGAAGATGTCAGTCAAGCTTGAGTTTGGATGTTTGCCCACTGCTATCGGCAGCATGCCTCACACGAATCCTGGCGAGGCTTGTTCCATTATTATGAAATGTCTTCCTGACATTCCCGTCTGGCCACAATTACCGCGGCGCTCTCCTAAAGAAAACATGATTATCCAATTCAGTGAAGGTTTTCCGGGGGTGGTTATAGACGGGGACAAAATTCACATCGAGCCATCAGCGGATTTTGAGAGCGAGCTGGAGCAAATCCACATTGATTGTGAGCAGGATAATGCCCGTGAATATGGCATTTCGACCGAATGTGGTGCCGGGCTCCATGCTTTCCTCTCCAAAGCAACAGGCAGTAAAATAGTCAAGGGACAGGTAACAGGTCCCGTCACCTGGGGATTGAGGGTTACCCGTCAGGATGGTCTGGGCATCCTCTATGATGAGACTTTAGCCGAAACCGCGGCTAAGTTCCTGCGGCTAAAAGCTTCGTGGCAAGAAAATATCTTGAGGAAAATATCGCCTAATACCATTATCTTTGTTGACGAGCCCTATTTAGTTTCTTTGGGCTCGGTGTTTACTCCTATTCCTGAAGAAAAAGTGCCTATTCTGCTAGAAGAAGTGTTCAGGGGAATCAAAGGGACAAAGGGATTACATTGCTGCGGAAACACTAACTGGTCAGTCCTTCTGGACACCAGAATCGACATTCTCAGCTTTGATGCCTATAACTATGCCTCTTCTCTAAGTACTCACTCCGACAAGGTGAAATCTTTCCTTGAGGGTGGTGGCAGCATCGCCTGGGGGATAGTTCCGAATGAAGAGGAGGCCTTGGCTAAAGAATCCTTGTCCGGTCTCCGTGACCGCCTGGAAGAAGCTATGGCTCCATTCACCAGGGATGGCGTTAAATTCAGGCAGCTCATAGCTCAAGGGTTGATAACTCCTTCTTGTGGCCTGGAAAGCTTATCGCCTGAAGCGGCGTCTCTGGCCTTGGAATTAACGGCTAAGTTATCCCGTGACTTAAGAAGCCGATATGCAGTGTGACGTGGCGAAATCAGTAGAATTGGACTTGAAGGGAATGAATGCCACACCGCCTACGGCTTGAACAGTGTGGATATTCCGCCTATCAGAATATGCCTTGTCCGAGGATACCTCATTTTAAGGTATTGACTTGCCCAGGGATTTGGTATATACCTATAGTAAATATTATAAGGAATAACGAATGGCCAAGAATAATCTTCCTATCGGCAAAGTCCAGCTATGGGGTTATCGTTGTCGGTGTGGCCACGAATGGCTTCCTAGGAATAAGGACGAATATCCGCGTGTATGCCCTAAGTGCAAAAGCGCAAATTGGGACAGGCCCAAACAAACAGTTAGGCGGTAGCAATCTCATGAGTTGTAATGTCGCACAATACTTGCCTTCGGATGACAGTCCAGTGACAGAGATTGAGCGGATTGTTCACTTGAAGATGGTGGCTCAACAAGGAAGACGCCGTGGCCGTGGGCGTGCACATTTCTTACCTCCTCAAGATATTGAATTTATTATCACTACCCAAGAAGGGCATACATTACATCTGACAGGCTACTGTGTACCAGAAGTTGAAGAGTGTCATTTAGGTCTCCATCATGGAAGCACGGTACTTCGCAAATTCGAGGCTCATGAAGGACATGTCAATCCCAGACGCCGGAATCACCCAATTACTCGGATTCATATGCACTTCCCCTCGATTAACTTCCCCTTAGTTATGCATAGAAGTAGTTATGCTTACTTAATAGATGAAGATGGTTTTGATGATGTGGCCGAATGTTTGGAATTCTTCTGCGCCGAGTTGAGCATAGAATTGGGTGGATGGCAACCACGCCTAGGATAACATGACAGAGGTGCAAGTATGAATGACCAATGTGAAGAATTGAAGGAACAGGTACAAAGATTCCTAGCGGATGGAGTCACATCGCGTCCAACTAGAGACAACGGATGTTTGCTTCAAATGCCTTTTCGGGACTCAGATGGAGACCCAATTCGTATAGCTGTTTATCACATGGGTGACTCGATTGTATTCAATGACGCAGGTGTCATCGCAGGAAATCTTTTTACTCTTGGGCAACACATTCAGGACACACCTGCTTTCAAACTCCTGCGAAATCTAGAGAAGGCTTATGGACTGAAACTCGACTTTGACAACGGACGAGTGACATTAACTGTGACTAAGGAAGAAATGTATGATGCTCTAATAGATTTCAGCAAAGTCGTTCTCACTATGGTAACTGCCATTCCGCACATTCGAGTTGAGCCACATCGTTTGAAGCCACTGGGACAAAGGCTCAAAGCCAAAATAAAAGACCAATACAAACGGGCTAATATTCTTGACCTAGTTGAGCATGACTACTCTCTTTCTGGAGAGATAGTAGAAAGCTGGCCAGTGGATTTCCACTGGTGGCTAAGGCGAAATGGGAACATGGAGCATGTTTACGTAGTGGCTGTAGACTTGGATGTCACCGAAGCCCTTGTAAAGGCATCAAGAGTCACTACTTTGGCGTTAGATGCCAAGAGGTTAAGCTATGACAAGCTCCGTGTAGTCCTTGATAGTCATGGGGAAAACTCGAACGCCAGCATTGCCACTTCGCTCATGAAGAAATACAGTGAGAGACTTCAATACAAGGTCTATGATTTTGGGCAAGAGGATGAAAGGCGAACATTTATTAACCAGTCAATAGATGAGATTACAAGCGAATTAGGAGAGTCTTGGCGTGATTTCTGGCGGAAACAACACGCTCTTACTTAAATGCAGACGATAAATGCAAACATGCTAAGGAAACGTGAGGCAACATATGACTACTAAATCTGAAAAGCGTATCATAGAGTGCCCTTTTTGCCATAAGGAACTGAAGGGTGGGATCCGTGCCACTAAAGTACCTCGGCATAGTAAACCCAGACCTCCCATCTACCATATGCCCAGGGTCAGGTTATCCAATCGTGGAATGACTTTTGAGGCAATTCGCTGACTGTTGGGGCAAGTGATAGTTATGAGGCAAAGCCGGCGAGATAACTAACCCCTTGGGTCGTAGCTCTTAAGAACGAAGGCTATTTTCCTGCGAATCTCCTTCTAAAGCCCTTATTTTATTCACCCTTTGTACGTGTCTGCCGCCTTCAAAATCCGTGGCTAAGAAAAATTTGACGATTTCCAAAGCTGACTCGATGTTTATATCCTCTTCCCTGAGGCACAAGACGTTGGCATCGTTGTGCTGGCGAGCCCGTTGTGCTGCAAATGCATTATGGCATAAAGCTGCCCTTACACCCTTTATTTTGTTGGCGGCTATGCTCATGCCTATGCCAGTGTTGCATATTAGAATGCCTTGGTCAAAATTGCTCGACGCTACTGCCCCCCCGACTTTCTGGGCAATGTCAGGATAATCTACAGGGTCAGTGCTGTAGCAACCAAAATCTTGATAGCTATGACCCGCGTTTTGCAGGAAGGGCATAATTAGCTCCTTTAAAGCAAGTCCATGGTGGTCACAGCCTATAGCAATGCGCTTCACTATTTAGCTCCAAGTATTCCTTATAAGCTTTGTCAATCTCATGCGAGGGTATGATGCCCTGACGCAAAATTATCGGCGATTCAGGGGTAACATCCACTACTGTGGATTCCTTGCCGCCAGGACATTTGCCTCCATTGATAACAAAGTCGATTTTTCCTCCTAACTGTTGTCCAACTTCATCGGCAGTTAAGGCAGCCGGTTGGCCACTGATATTGGCGCTGGTTCCGATTACGGGATTCCCTAGGTGTTGAATGAGAGCCAGACAAACGGGGTGGTCAGGAACGCGTACTGCTATAGTGGGTCCTGGGGCTAGATAGGCAGGCAACGAATCTGTTTTTGGTAAAACCAAAGTTAACCCGCCAGGCCAAAACCGCCTTGCCAAAAACCAAGCAATTTCTGGTATTGAATCGGCCAGAGTGGTCAATCGCTCTACATCAGCGATAAGCAAGGGAAGTTGCCGATGCTTGGGTCGGTTTTTTATCTCACAAATCCTTTCCACGGCCGTGGAATTGAAGGCGTCAGCCCCTAGGCCGTAGACCGTATCGGTAGGGAAGGCAATCACCCCACCCTTTTGGAGGATTCTAACTCCTTTCTCAATTTCTCGTTGTAAAACACCCATCCTTTTCTGGCGTTAGTATAGCATGGTGGCGTCCGGGGTAGAAATTTATCCTTTCCACATTCAAGAGCGTGGGAAGGCTTTAACCGCGAGTGAGAGGCCCTGCTAGGTGGGAAAAGGCTTAGCCCATCTCGGGTTGATAATAGTTCAGGACAGTGATAAGCTAAATGTATTCACCACCGTAAATCTGCAATGAAAAAGAAGTTAGAAAGCCACAGAATTGCTGCCAGCGATGATATCGAAGTCTCCACCTATCTGGGGCTAGCCAAGGAGTTACGCGGCGAGCGACCTGTAGTTGAGCCTAAGCTACCACCAAGCGAGCGTGAAATTATAGTGGTGCTCGACTTTGGCTCTCAATATAGCATGCTCATTGCCAGGCGGGTGCGGGAATGCCAAGTCTATTGTGAACTTGTGCCTCATGACACGCCTTGGGAGAAAATAGCTTCCCTTAACCCACGAGGATTTATCCTCTCGGGAGGTCCAGCTAGCGTTTATGATTCTGGGGCTCCTTTGCCTTTACCCTACATTTACGAAAGCCGTCTACCTGTGATGGGCATTTGCTATGGAATGTTTGCTATCGCTTATCACTTAGGTGGCCAGGTAGCTCGGGGAACAAAGCGCGAATACGGGCACACAATCCTACACATAAGTGCTGAAGGCTGTCCCCTTTTCGCTGGTCTTCCTTCTTCTTTCCCGGTGTGGATGAGCCATGGTGACCAAGTAGTGGAGCTGCCTCCTGGTTTCAAGGCTTTGGCTTACACTGAAAATTCGCCGTTCGCTGTTGTAGGTAACGATAGCGGCATTTACGGACTGCAGTTTCACCCTGAAGTGGTTCACACTTCTCAAGGGAAAACCATATTTCAGAATTTTGTACTTCGAATATGCGGCTGCCAGGGCAACTGGACATCAGCTAATTTCATAGCTGAGAGCGTGGATAAAATTAAAGAGCAAGTGGGTGGCGGAAGAGTGGTCTGTGCTCTTTCTGGAGGCGTTGATTCGGCAGTAACTGCTACCCTTATTGACCGTGCTATTGGCAATAAGTTAACTTGCATCTTTATCAACAATGGCTTATTGCGTCGTGATGAACCTGAAAGGGTGCTTAGTACCTTCAAGCGTAACCTCCAAATGGATGTAGTTTACATAGACGCTACCGATAGATTTTTAGAACGACTTAAAGGGGTTAGCGATCCGGAAAAGAAGCGACATTTAATAGGAAACGAGTTTATCCAAATTTTTGAGGAAGAAGCGGCCAAATTAGGTAAGATTGATTTTCTCGCCCAAGGCACTCTTTATCCCGATGTCATTGAAAGTACCTCTGCGGAAAGCAAAGCTGCAGCTAAGATAAAGAGCCATCATAATGTCGGCGGATTACCGGCCAAAATGAGTTTCACTCTTATCGAGCCCCTGAGGTATTTGTTTAAGGATGAAGTTCGACAAGTGGGGTTAGCTCTAGGCCTGCCTGAGGATATGGTCTGGCGACAACCATTTCCCGGACCGGGGTTAGCCATTCGCATCATCGGTGAAGTGACCAGGGAGAAGCTGGAGATACTCCAGGCCGCTGATTGGATTTTGATGAATGAAATCAAAAAAGCCAAACTTTATCGCCAACTTTGGCAAAGCTTTGCTGTACTTACTGATGTCAGGAGCGTTGGCGTCATGGGCGACTACAGAACCTATGGCTACTTGGTAGCGATCAGAGCAATAACTAGTGAAGATGCTATGACTGCTGATTGGGCTCGCCTGCCCCACGACCTTCTTGCTAGAATATCTGACCGCCTAGTTAATGAAATTCCCAATGTCAACAGGGTAGTTTATGATGTCACCAGTAAGCCGCCGGCAACTATAGAATGGGAATAAATATTAAAGGAGAAAGGGATGAGCCATTCTTTTGAAGAAATGAGCGACGAACAGCTAGTTATACTAGACGATTTAGAGATACTCCGCGAGGATTTGATAGGCGAGTTGCAAGCCATTAACCAGTATCAGGAGCATATATTAGACCTGGAGAATGAAGAGGCTGTGAATACACTGGAACATATTATTGAAGAGGAAAAGGAGCATGTCGCAGAGTTGCTGAGACTAATTCAAAATCTCGACCCCGCTCAGGCCGAGAAATTCAAGGAGATTTTATAATGCCATGGCACACAGAGTGAAATTAAAAGGGGTGAGGAAGAATAGGGGGAAGCATAAGAAGAAAAAGAAGCGCTAGGTATTCTCCGAGGCCAAGATCGGCTGTTCCTAGTGGTAACCTTCACCATCATTCCCAGTGCCATCTTTCAAAAAACTAGCGTTGAAAAATCCAGAAAATGGAGGACTTAGTACGGCTATACCCTGAAGACTGACACGCGAGAGTGAAATTTGAAGATACTAGTCGTTGGTGGTGGGGGGAGAGAACATACCTTAGTCTGGAAGATTGTCCGGAGTCCTAGGGTGGGAAAAGTTTTCGCTGCCCCGGGGAATGCCGGCACAGCGGCTATCGCGGAAAATCTGAATTTGCGCCCCACAGATGTAGAAGGGTTGGGCAAGGCGGCTAAAGAAAAAGGCATTGATCTTGTCGTGGTTGGTCCTGAGGCTCCGCTAGCTTCGGGCATAGTGGACTACTTTGATAGTCTGGGTATTCCTATTTTCGGTCCTACTAAAGCCGCCACCCAGGTAGAATCAAGCAAGGTTTTTGCCCGAAATTTGATGGAAAAATATGGCATCCCCTGTTCTAAAGGCGCCATTTTCTCTTCCTATGCTGAGGCTCGTGAATACCTTCAAGAACAGCGTCCACCTGTCGTTGTCAAGGCTGATGGGCTAGCTGCTGGCAAAGGTGTGATTATCGCTGGTTCTTTGGCGGAAGCCCACAAAGCCCTCGGCGACATCATGGAAGCAAAGATTTTCGGCTCCGCTGGAGATAGGGTAATAATTGACGAATATCTCAGCGGTCGAGAGGTAAGCCTCATAGCCTTTACCGATGGCAAAACAGTCTCACCTATGGTGCCAGCTTGTGACTATAAGAAAATCGGGGATAATGACCGGGGTCCCAACACCGGAGGTATGGGAAGCTATAGCCCGCCGGGTTTTTTCTCTGCCCGGATGGCCGAAAAGGTAACTAAGGATATTTTGTTGCCGGCCGTACAGGCTATGGCTAAAGAAGGCGTGCTTTATAAGGGAGTGCTCTATGCGGGGGTAATGATTGTTAATGGAGAGCCTGTGGTGCTGGAATTCAATGCTCGCTTTGGTGACCCAGAAACTCAGGTCGTTTTGCCTCTTCTCAAAACCGACCTCGTGGATATACTTATGGCAGTAGTCCAGGGCAACCTCGACCGGGTGAAAATAGAGTGGAGCTCTGAAGCCTGCGTTGGAGTAGTTGCGGCTTCGGGTGGCTATCCTGGAAGCTATAAAACCGGCTTTCCCATACAAGGGATAGATAGTGTGGATAAGGATGTGCTAGTTTTCCATGCTGGAACTAAGTTGGGAAATGATGGCATAATTTATACCGACGGCGGGCGAGTGCTCACCGTAGTAGGTGTGGGCAAAGACATGGCTGAAGCTCGGGAAAAGGTTTACCGCAACATTCCTAATATTTACTTTGAAGGTTGTCATTATCGTAAGGACATTGCTTTGAGGGAGGTAGATAGGATAAACTCTAAACCCTAAGCACCAAATACTAAACTTTGGGGAATTAGGATTTTGAATTTAGAATTTGTTTAGAGTTTAGATATTAGAATTTGGGATTTACATGGCAATGGCATTAGTGGGCATAGTCATAGGCAGCAAGACAGACACCGAACTGATACAGCCAGCGCTGGACACGCTTAAGCAATTGGGCATTGATTATGAACTTTCCGTTATCTCAGCCCATAGAAATCCCGAAAAACTAAGGGAGTATGGCTTGGAGGCAGAGAAGAGAGGGCTCAAAGTTATCATTGCTGCTGCTGGTTACGCCGCTCACCTTCCCGGCGTCTTAGCTAGCTGGACAACTTTGCCTGTAATCGGTGTGCCCTTACCAACTAGCGAGTTAAAAGGCATAGATGCTTTGCTCTCCATAAGCCAGATGCCTGGGGGAGTGCCAGTAGCCTGCATGGGCATTGGTAAAAGTGGGGCAAAGAATGCTGCCTTGCTCGCCGCCCAGATTTTAGGCACCGAGCATAAAGAGATAAAAGAAGCCTATCGTAAACATAAACAAGAGTTGGCAAGGGGATAACATGATTGAACGGTACTCCAGACCTCAGATGAAGAAAATCTGGTCTGATGAAAACAAATTTGACCAGTGGCTCAGGGTGGAAATAGCTGCTTGTGAAGCCTGGGCTGAGCTGGGCGAAATCCCCCAAGAAGAGATAGTTAAGATAAGGAAAGCCAGCTACAACTTGAATCGCATTGCCGGGTTTCTGAAGGTGACCCACCATGACATGACTGCCTTTCTTAACTCGGTGGCTGAAAGCCTGGGCACAGAGTCACGCTTCGTACATCTTGGTCTCACCTCCTCGGATGTTATGGATACTGCCCTTGGTCTGCAATTGACCCAGGCGGCAGATATCTTGGCGCAAGACGTGGCTGAGCTTATATCCGTCATGGAGAATAAAGCCGTAGAGCACAAATACACCATTATGATGGGGCGAACTCACGGTGTTCATGCTGAGCCTACTACCTTGGGCTTAAAGATGGCCCTGTGGATTGAAGAGATGAAGCGTAATGCTCAGAGGCTGGCTGAGGCTAGGAAAAATATCTCTGTAGGCAAAATATCGGGGGCAGTAGGCACTTATGCTACTGTGCCTCCCCAGGTTGAAAAAATAGCTTGCGCCAAGTTAGGACTCGCTCCAGCTCCCATATCAAGCCAGATAGTTCAGCGTGACCGCCATGCCCAATTCCTGACCACTTTGGCTATTATCGCCAGCTCCTTGGAGAAATTTGCCACCGAGATTAGAGGTCTCCAGCGAACGGAAGTTAGGGAAGTTGAAGAGCCTTTTGAAGAAGGGCAAACGGGCTCCTCGGCGATGCCTCATAAAAGAAATCCCGAGCTTTGTGAGCGTATCTGCGGACTGGCCAGATTAATAAGAGGCCATGCTTTAACTTCTCTGGAGAACATTGCCTTATGGCACGAACGTGACATCAGTCACTCCTCCACAGAGCGAATTATCTTACCTGACTCCTGTCTGGTAGTTGATTACATGTTATCTATATTTACCTCAATAATGAAAGGACTCAAGGTTTATCCGGAAAACATGCATCGTAACATCGAGCTTACCCGGGGGCTAATCTTCTCCCAGAGAGTACTCCTTGCTTTAATAAATAAAGGTCTAACACGAGAAGAAGCTTACAAAATGGTCCAAGATAATGCTATGGAAGCGTGGCGGGGCAAGAAAAGCTTTTTAGCTCTGCTTCTGATGGATAAGCGAATAACAAATTACCTGACTGAAGGCGAGCTAAAGTCTCTTTTTGACTA
>JAUWYE010000145.1 GCA_030615965.1 Dehalococcoidia bacterium
TTCCTTGCCCGTTGTGATACCTGCGCCCATCTGTAAAGTTTTTCAAGGTCGCCACTGCCTCATAGCTCAGGATATTCTTGGCTTGCTCATTTAGATCTTACACCGAAAGTACTGAATGGGAAAGGCACACATTCCGATGAAATGGTTAACAAAGAGAACTGTTGTATTAGATAAAGCCATTGCGTTATTCTGCCCTCTCAAGCTGACTCGAAATTGATTTTCCTGCGGGCTTCGCCTAAACTAACGTCATATCAGGAGTTGCCATTGAAGCGCTCCACTATGACATCTGAACTGTTTCAGAAGTGGCGGCGAGCCATAGCTGATGAGCTGGTAGCAGCTTATGCTCATTACCATATATGGGAACAACTATGGCCCTCGGAAGAGTCTGTAAAGGTCTTGAATCAGTACCGTGTATTCTTCCATTACACTACAGCCGCCCATGTACAGTTATTTCTGATGCGGATCTCAAAGATAACGGAGGATCGAAGAGACTCTGTCAATTTTTGGCGTTTGCTCGATGAAATTGAGAAGGCTCCGAGTCTGGCCCCGGGACTTTCGAAGTCAAAAATCAAGAAGTTGCGACAACAATTACAAGCTCAAAGTGACCTACTGCGGCGAATTCGCACACATCGTGATAAGAGAATAGCTCACGTAGACAGTCGTCATTCTTGGCCTGACGACAAGCTTTGGCAGGACAAAGCCGTTACTGTTGGGGAAGCTAAAGTCCTTCTTGAGGAGCTGGAAAATATATTTAACACAGTCTCATCTGCACATGATGGACAGGGCTGGTCCCTAAGGACTGTGGGTCTTGATGACACAGGCAGGCTCTTAAGAGTGCTACTCGCCCATTAAGAAGCCGTGGTATAGGTTTACCGCTGGCCCGAGATTCGTTGCCTCCATGTAGCACTATCACAATCTGGCTTTTTGTAATAAGTTGAAAAGATTGGCTATAGACTAGCTAAATTCAATTGTGGTACGTAGAGGTATGTTCTTATAACTGATACCTGGTTGAATCAATGGTTGAGAGGATGAATCGTACTTGCCATCCATTCTCTCAATTCTTCTAAAGTTGGGCGTGTTCCCACATCAGCGATTCTTACTGCCATTAACACATATTCTTCATCAGATACTTCCCACCCATACCCATTCTTTTCTAGGAAAACCTCAGTCGTAAGCATAGCAAGACGCTTGTTACCGTCAACCATATGATGGTCAAGTATTAAGTGATGTAATATAGCTGCTGCTTTATCGTAAGTTTGCGGATAGTGCTCAACACCGAAAAAACTTTGGCATACTAACTGGACAGTAGCAAGCACTCGCTCTATACCATCGGGATATTGAAAAACAAAGTCGACTTCAGAAAAACGAGCTGTCTTATCGAGCTCTTCTAGAATTCGGTAGATGTCTTCTTCGTTTAGCAGTACTAATATTTAGCCAGTTCCCTCAAAGCGGTTGCTCTTTTTTGTGCTGTCTCATATACTAAGTCATAGATTACCATGTAATATCCTGATGGCACTTCCATGACAGTAGCTGCACCCTCTCCCATTAACCACTCTGAAGGAATTTGTGGTGACTCATTTGAAATGGTAAAATCGGTTTTTATTTTTGGTACACTTGGAGGGTAGATGTTAATCACTCCTGTACCTGATAGTTCCTCAATGTGCTTATTAATCATGGCTATCCCTCATTAATGAAAATTGGTCAACTACTTATTTTTTTGAATCCCTCTTCATGTGTAATAGACGCTATCTGTATTTGGCCACCTACTTGTTCGGCACCCACAGCAAAACGCTGCATTTTAGCAGTTGTGGAAACTAAGAAACGAGCAAAATCGATTGCATCCTGTAGAGGCATACCAGGGAATACTACCTGATACTCCAGTTCTCTTACAAATTTATTTACCTTGTCTTTAGGCCATCCCTCTTTTAATAGCATATTCCTAAGCCTTTTATCATACCCAAGATACATGCGAACTATTGTGTCTGTCATTCCGTACCAGTTTGCACCGAAGTTTGGCCTACCGGGCGCCAAGTCTGGCCTGAATCTGACCATTTCTTTTTCTGTAGGAAATACCTGGCGCCATTCTTCCGGGAAAAACTCTCCGGCTGAATACCCGGCCACAATGAAACCCAGCTCTGGTTTTGGATTCCCTTTGGGTAATTTTTCTATTGCTGTTTCGTATAAGGGTGTTATGAACTTGCTTATCTCATCAGCTATATCTTTTACCGCATAGCTTGGTGTATCCTTATTTTGTAAGCCCTGCAGTTTCCGTATTTTCTCTATTGCACACTGCTCGACTAGACTGCTGATAGTTCTCATCTCTAGATGGCTAAGTCCCCAGTTTAAAACACCAACTGGAAGACCAAGTAGTTGGTTCAGCTTTTTTGAGTTGTAAAAGACCTTAAGTACTCCCGGTACCTTTTTCCCCTCTGGGCTGACTAATTGACCTACAATTGTCGCTGCGCTATCTGCAGCTAATACAATTCCCTCGCTCACCTTTACATATACTATCAGAGACATTTATATCCCTCACTTTTCATATGAACGATGCTTGGTTATTTTAACCACAACTTATGTCAAAGTCAATTCTACTACCAATCATATTATACATAGTTCCTTCATAGCTACACAAAATGACGTAGTGTGTAATCCGCAGTACGTCTCACAGGATAAAGGAATGGGTGCTAAAGGCTGGACTGTTGTCAGCCCAAACCTAAGCCCCCATAATCTCCTTATGACTCAGGGCGCGCTCCAGTGAGGGCTGCATCTTCATCTCGCGGAACTTCTTAATGGCGAAGTCCAGGTGCTCCAATGCTTCAGCCTTCTCCTCGGGATAGTGTTCCAGCAGAAGCTCGGCAAGCTGGAACCGGGTAAGGGCTATTTCCGGGCGGAACCTCATCTCGGTGGTGATTTTTAATGCTTCTTCGTAGTATTTCCGGGCTTCTTCCGGGCTGCCTCAATGGTCTCAATCAGCTCGCCGAAGGGCATCTGCTTAATCTGGGGGGCCAACTGTTGCCTGATGTCCCTGATTGTTTCGGGGGTTAGCACAACTTCAGTGTCTTTATACTTAAATTTCAGATACATCATTCATCAGCTCCTTCCACCGCGAGCTTTATTGGTGGCGGGATGCCACTTGCCGGCTTTCAGTCAGGGCTCCCCTATAACCGGAGGGGACGGAGGTCATTTAAGCTGCTAGGCAGAAAAAACCTAAAACATCCTGCAGCGCCCTGATTTCCCCTGGCAGAGCCCGCCCATGCTTTCCTTCGATTCTACATGCTCCCTTATTCCTCTTCCTTATACCACTCACGTATCCCTCGGCGCACGATCTTCCCAGTGGCTGTTCTCGGCATATCCTCCGCCTTAATAAAGTCCACCGACTTAGGCCGTTTGTAGCTGGCTATCTTACCTCGACAGTGCTCTATGATCTCCTGTTCCAACTCCTTGGACGGCTCCACACCCTCAACCGGAACAACGACCGCCTTGATTGCCTCTCCCCATTTCCGGTCGGGTACCCCAACCACTCCCACCTCCTTTACCTTCGGGTGGCTGGCTACAAGTTGTTCTATCTCGGATGGGAACACGTTTTCACCACCGGTGATTATCATATCCGCCTTTCGATCCACC
>JAUWYE010000047.1 GCA_030615965.1 Dehalococcoidia bacterium
ATCCTTGCAGAGCTGGAAAGATACATAAAAGGAAGGCTGGGTCCCATTTTTGAGGGTGGGTAACTTAGGATCCATTCCTCTACATTTTGTGCACAAACGGATGCTCTGTGTGGGTCTCAGTTGTCGCTGCACAAATACTCATTTTGTTGGATCTCCACTAGATAACGGACTGTGCAGAATAACGTGGCGCCGGGGTTCGCCTGAGATCAAGGTGCAACAAGTGAAGGTCGAACTCGTCTCACTACTCCCTCGTCTGGCACATTCCTTGATTTTCGACCACGGCTCTGATAGCATCTGAGTGTCACTACAGGAATTGCCGACTGACCTGGAGGGTCAATATGGATGTTCAAGAGATCGCACGAAATACGTTCACAATAGCTGCTCTTTTACTGACAGCTAGTATCGTTATCCTAAATTACTCGTGGAAGAGGCTGCGAACACTAATAAGGACAATGCCGAGCGGCAAGCAGCGTGTAAATTTCAAGCTTAGATCGATTTCTGACCCAATAGAGCGGGACAAATATGCCTATATAGATTTGCAGCTCATTGCCTGCGTCTTTCTGATTTTGTCCTTCGGAGGTGCACTCACGGCTGTGTTCATAATGTCGGGTATTATGGTCGGAGATACATCTGGTATGTACGCCACTGAGAACTTCGAACTTGCCGTTGTCGCCATGCGTGCGGCGGTCTTTTGCCTATTTATAGGTATAATGTCTTCGGCAATGGTCTATCTTGAGGACTTAGTGGCTCTCTGCACAGGACAGCCAAGTATCGCGACAACCCAATTAGAAAAGCTTCCCAAGCGAGCGCCGGCAGATAAAGTCTGGTCATACATCCTATCCGGGCTATTGTGTGTTTTTCTCATTGCCATGTTCCTGATTGAGTGGCTTATTCCCTCTAACCAATGGGTAAAGATGGCCTTGGCCCTAGTGGCTGGCATTATTCTCCTTCTCGGTGCACGCTTTGGCTACAGACTTTATGTTCGAGTCCGTAGCAGGCGAGCTACTACTAACCAAGCGGCCAGGTAGCATCGAATACGTTTCTATTGATACACAAGAGGTGATTTATCGTTACTGATCTGATACTTTACAACTATGACAATTGTTCACCCCAGTTGATTAGCTAGTTGCCTTAATGCCTGCGGATGCTTCATAATGGAAAAGACACCGGAAAGGCTGCATCTCCTACAAGCACACAAACGAGGTTTCAAATGGCACGGAGGAAATTCAACGTCGGTGACAAAGTGGTCGGCAATGATAAGAAGGCTAGCTTCCATGACCGTAAGGGCACTATCGTTGAATGTGAATCAGGCAGTCAGTACTGGGTAGTTTTCGACGATGGTCAGAAAGAATGTATATATAGTTGGTGGCTAGATAAGCGAACTCAAGACAGGCATAGCTGATCATTTGACTGAAACAATGTTGCTATAAACCCGCAGTTTGGGAGATGCCTCACATGGAAGATAGAGTCAGACGAATCAAGAGAGCGACGGTCCGTATCTTGACTGATGGGCAACCGTCTGGAACTGGGTTTGTCATCTCCAACACCGGACTAATCGCCACATGCTTTCATGTCGTTCAGCATATTCAAGCGGCTCCAAACGGTCAAACCCAAATAACTTACTCTCCATCCATTGAGGTTGAGTTCAATGACGGAAGCAAATTGCCTGGAACTGTACATGTGTCGTGTCAGAGTCAGGGCTTTCTTGAAGCACTTTCAAAGGATTACTGCATATTAGAGACCAAGTCTAAGAACCTTATCCCTCTACCTCTGGGGACATTTGCCGATATATACGATGGAGCCGACGTTTATTTGTGTGGCTTTCCATTAGGCATCAATCAGCCCGTTGTATCTGTTGGAATGCTCTCCACAAAATGGGTTACGTCGGGCTATCTTAACCAAGGAAGCAATAGGGAAGTCGCCTGGCTTGACATCACAATGAACAGGGGTAACTCTGGAGGCCCAATCGTACTTATGGGTGAAGAGGCTGCAGGGGACAAGGTAATTGGTATCGCTTCTTTTGGCTTGAATCCCTTTGCCGAACCCGCAGAGAAGCTCATTGAGATTGTTCAAACATTTCCTGGGAGTGCTACCCTGATGGGTGTTGATTTCAAAAGGTTCGCGACTTTGATAGGAGCTGCCCTTTCATCTAACTCGCTTGGCGTAAGCGGATGCGTATCAATCGACTACTTGAAGAGCAAGCTTAAGTAAGACAGAAACTTGAGTAACAGCAGGTGATACTTAGCTGTTAGCAATACTCAGAATGTGTGACCCTAATCTTCTACGAGATGCAGAAGCCCGTTGTATTTATTAAAGGCTATGACTCACCCACAATCTTGTCATCTAGGTCTTTTATAACTTTTGATTCGCTCTGAGTTTCACTGCTCCTCAGAAATTCCTTTATTGCTGAACGGAGATGCTGTTCCAGCTTAACAACAAACTCATTAAACTGAAGCTTGTCGGTGCCGATTTTGACGGCTTCTCTTATGGTGCCTCCGTGGACAATATTGCTTCTTTCATGATAGGCAGTCTTAAGCTCATCGAAAACCTTTTTTCTTTCCTCAGAAGTCCTCCCTAACAACACCGAACCTCTCAATGCCAACCTATATTCAAGTTCCTGACGCTCCTCCCCTTTAAGCAGTAATGCCTCAAACCCAATCAGGTAATCAATTAGTCTATCTTCTGGCCTTACTCTTTCGTAAGCAAAGTTGAACCTACGCAGTGCAACGTCGATTCTTTTTTGCTTCTTTCGTCTCGCTTTTTGGAATAAATGCCAGAACTTCAAGAACTCCGGAGCTTCTTCGTTTGAAAGCAGGTATCGAGGTCCAATAGATGGCCTCCTCCCAACCAAACCAACAGTAGATGTCCCACCGTGGAGTTCCCAAGAGGTGGTCCCCACACGAATGTAATCGTA
Organism: Dehalococcoidia bacterium; assembly: GCA_030615965.1. GTDB lineage: Bacteria > Chloroflexota > Dehalococcoidia > GIF9 > AB-539-J10 > RBG-13-51-36. Next base: position 2,915 of record JAUWYE010000047.1, read on the forward strand.
GCTCACGGCACCGTTTTTGAAGAGCCTTAGGGCAGAACAAGCTTCATCAAACTGCTTTCTCGCGACCTGGCTCGGTATGTATTCTTGCTCAGGAACTGGAGAACCCTCACCGAACACCTTAGGTACCTTGAGGTAAAGCTCAAAGGCATATTCGTCGAAGGGCATCATCTGGTACTGAGAGAATAATCCAAACTGTCTTGACTGGGAGAGCATTTTCTCTCTTTCGTCCTTGGGAATCTTGATGATGAAGAACCCGGGACTGAGTTCAATCCTTTCATTTTCGATTTGAAAGTTATTTAGCGGGGAGAGGAACCTATACTCCACTACATCTCGATAGAAGTAGTCCTCGAAGTCCTGATAAACCTTATCAAACATAACATTATGAAAGCCCAGGTTCTGCTGTTCCTGCAAAAGGTGGATGAGGAGCGATCGCAGACAGGTACTAGCGTCAACTCTACTCCTAAACTCCTTTGTCCCAACAAGAGTATTCAAATGTTTCGCTATTTGTGCATCGCCTTCCAAGGCTTGAATAGCCTTTTGGTAAACCTCCAACCGCCCAAAATCTCCTTCAGCCTTAGAGACAAGCATATGCCACAGAATCTCTGGGGCATAGGAGTACGAGTATCCTCCATCCTCAGTAAACTCAAATTTTTCCTTAACGGTAAATGGCAATCCATCTGGTTTCGCCGCTTTAACTTCGAGATACGAAACGGCAGCCTTGCAATATTCCTTCAATGTCTTGTAAAGAAAAGCGTTTCTCATAATAGTCCCCCCTAGATTTTAACCTATAAGATGGATGGAATAAAGCTTCAAAGACCTGCTGACTACACAAAATGAAAAGGGGGCTAGGGAAGTTATCCCCCAGCCCCTTTTATTCGTGGTTAGGTAACTCTACAAATCGAACAGCACTGGCTGCTCTGCCTTTCTCCGCGTTGCCTCCTCTCTCCATACCATATGTTGTATAATAAGCCTAATGACAATTGCAGAAATACACGGTAAAATATCAGAAGCAGGTACCAACCTGTCTGAGCGCATGGAGGATCTCCTAACTTCTGACATTTTTGGTTGTATGAGATATCTCCCGGCTGAAAAAGTGTTGATACCATTCTTGCATACGGCCCGCTCATTTCATGGCAATGCCCTTACTATCCTAGATGAAATAACCAAGATTCACTATTCCTTCTGGCCTTGGCTGACATCACCAGGCTGCGTTCCCTGTCAGCCAGACATAGTACTTGGTCTAGAAACAAAAGACCACCGGGTCCATTTAATACTGGTGGAAGCTAAGTACTATTCAGGCCTTTCCAGCGAAGAAGATGAGCGCCCAGAACCCAATGACCAGTTGGCCCGTGAATTGGATAATCTGCATGCTATATCTTGTGTGGATCTTGGCTGGAAGCCTCAACTGGATATCGCTACACGTACACTCCTTTTTGTTACTCAAGATATGGGAATGCTGCGTGACTTGCTAGCACAATCATTGGCTGAGTATAGTCGTAAGCGCAACAGGAAGGGTGACATATTTTGGACTTCGTGGAGATTCCTGCCATCTATCTTGGAGCAAAGCATTGAAAAGGAAAGAGTTACAGAGAATATGGCTGTGCTAGGAGATATGCTCAGTCTATTACTGAGGAAAGGGCTGATAATGTTTCATGGGGTAGAGCCTGTTGTTGAATACGTCTCCTTGCCTCAGTTTTACGGCTCTACCGCAACAAGGTACTCATGGCCAGGCATTCCTGAGTCTCTGAATATCGATTATATATTCGAGGTGGTGAGATGACTAGAACCAAGAAAAGTCCGACACAGGCTCTGTTTGATTCTCTCGCAAAGCTGTATAAACAGGGGCAGCTACTACTTATGGACGCCGATCGACTTATGGGAGAGAGGGGTTGGGCACCTATGCATAACACAGCATTGGCAGAGTTGTCTTACTCAATGAACTCACCACAGCGTTGGTTTGCTCGCTGGGCGATGCGTTTCTATATGCCAGCTATGACCGAGGGAAAAGAGCTGTTGATAGATCGTGTTCTATTTGTTAGCATTCACTTCGCTTCTGACGTTAACACAGGCTTGGAAACAAGTGTTGATGAGCCTCTTGTGTGCGCAGGGCGACTCATATATGAGAAGCCGATGACAGTAAAAGAGGTAAACGAAACCTATGACTACTGGATGTGTAAGTACTGGTTTATTGGTAAGCCACACGATACTTTGGAAGGTTGGCGTAAGACCGGACAGTCACGTTGGTACAAGAACTTGAAGGGTTCTGAGGCATTCTCAGTGCCGCTCTATAACATCACTTCTAGCGAGGAGCTGAAACATTTAGTTATCGACCCTCTACTCGCTGTGCAAGAGAAGGAAAAGAAAATCGCATAATACTGAATACTCAGTGAATCTACTATCGTAAACTAGATAGGGACGACAAAAGCTCGTTTTGTTCCATCTTTGAACGAAAGGTCGGATTGTTCAATTTCAAATTAGCAATTTTGTAGGTTGTATCATCCAGTCAAGGTAATTTCTCTCTCCAATGTCATAACTAAATTACTAACGCCTAAGAAAACCGATTGCCATATAGTATCAATGGCTTTCACGTTCGTCAAAAGGATTTTCAAATTTTGGTGATGTCTAATGTCTAATTCAGATCGCAAAAGTAACCTTGAAAGCTAAACAAGTCTATAAGATAATGCCTGTGAATAGAAGTAAGTTAATTGAAGGAGGTATTCGCAAATGGAATGGATTTCATTAGGTATAGGAATAGTAGCACTTATCTTGGCTGTAATATCAATCCTTATAAGCAACTATGCCAATAGCCAAAGTGATTCTCGTGCAAGAGTCATCGAAGCCATACAGGATCTTGATGATTCTATAAAAGCTATTGAGGAATACCAATCAAAAGGAACAGCACTAATGAATAATCAATTTGATGCATTAACATCAGCCGCATCGAAGAAACGTGAGGCAAGAAGACTCAGAAGCTCAGGAAATTATAAGAAGGCACTGACAACTACAGATGATGGTTTCACTATCCTAGAACGAAACTTCCCATCTCCTCAATTTCCAGCCGCATTCTTCACAAGGCGGGAACTAGGAATCTGGAGAGGTTGGGATAGAAACTAGTCAAGTCCGTTTTGTGTACTTCGGTCACATTTGCCTGCTTTGTTTAGTAGGTAACACTTGTCCATTTTGTTAAGCCAAGGCTCCACAACTTTCAGGCAGGTAACACTAGCAGTACATGACTAGCGAATTATGTCCTTGACTGGGTATCCAAAAGGAGCTTAAGCCAGTTTGGCTTGCTGATTTTGGTGATACCCTGAACCTAAGTCAGTGTCAGGCCTTAATCTCAGACGGAAGACCTACCCCCTCCTCGCGGCAGAGCCTCTTAAAATCAGCCTTATCCTGAGCTTTCTTGCCAATCTCCGCCCATTTCTCATGCAAGGTCAAATTTTCTTCCCTCGTCATATACACAGTCCTTCCCCGTAGATCCCTCTTCAGTCTCAAAACGTGTCTAAGCCATCTGTAGTCCCGGCTTCCCGACAGATAAATCCTCTGGCCTGTATGCTCAGAGTTTCCATCCCACCTCTTTAAAGCCTCCAGTATAGCATCCCAATCCCTTACAAGCTTGGTGATTGTTTCCCTTTCTTTCTTCCGCCTCTCGTTTTCTTTACCCTCAAGGTATGCCCTTCTGTTGAACTTCTTTATGGCAAAGCCAGTTTGCTTCCCCGCTACTCTCCTCTCCCTTCTCCACTCACTGAAATATTGATAGAGAGTCTTACGGGTCACAGGAGCATCGCCAATATCGGAGGGACGTTTACCCTCGTCAAAAAGCCGGAAAATCTCGGCTTTCTTTTTAATGGCATAGTGTCTTTTTGTTTGAGACATGGCTTCAGAGTCTGTATCAGAAAAAGGGAGCATACAAAGCTAGTTGTCTAGTCCGAATTCTTATGAAGATTAGCCGCTTAGATGCTAATATCTGCTCTATCCCTGCCGAGGGCTCATGGCTCTGTCCTCTCTTTAGGGCGAATTCGCTCGAGAAAGGCAGTGACTAGTTCCAGGTGTTTACACGCTTTCGGGTCACCTCGGGCACAAGCCTCTCTCGTGTCTTTTACCAGTTGAAGGCCGGTCACGGTCATGGTGGTATCAATAAGGCCCTTAGTAAAGTCCTCAACCAGGGTTTTGGTTGACCCCTGAAGACCCTTCTCCACCTCGACGAGGTTGCATTCCTCCCTTTCAATTTTCTCTTCTGGAACTTTGTTAGGCTCGTAGGACATATTTCCCTCCTTGTATTCCAGTACCAAATTTTAGTATAATGCAAGTAAAGAAAAAAAACTGTGCACGGAGCGGAAACAATGTGGCGGTATGAATCACCAAATAGGTGCAGGTGGCCGGGTTGCGGTGAGACAATTCCAAAGGATACGGCGCTATGTGCTAAGCACAAAGCAGTACAGGAAGCGCAGCTTCGGAGCCAGGGGATTAGTCTGCCGCCGGACCATGACAAGGAAGATAAAGCTGAGAGCGAACTCAAAATGGTCATGAAGTACGGCTACATGCCTGTGAAACAACCGTATGTACCCGAATCCGGGCACAATATAAGTGGTGCTATTGCTGTTCTAGGTGTATGTAGGCGCACCCTTTATGAGCTGAAGGAAGAAGCTGGATTACCAGCGAAGAGAGACACCCACGGTCGCGTAAATTTCACTGATAAGGATATACAGACGTTAAGAATTTTGATAAACACCAAGTCTAATGTTATATCTTACGCCTATATGGATGGAATCCTATTTGTAACCACAAGGCATGTAGCCGATGTAACCGGCAACTCTCCCCAATACTTAAATCGCCAAACTGACTTCCTCATGAGTGGAAAGAAATGGCTAGGCGCTCAACAATACGTGGTGCGTCTAGACGGTCAACAGCGCTTGCTAAGTGCCGAGAAGTTACGTCAAGATATACAGCAGTGGTGTTCAAATCCTCGTGTCCCAGTAATTCTTGGACTGTCCTCAGGTCAGCTCCTGTCTCAAGCAGCCTTGTCGCAAAGTAGTGCCGCAACGTATGCGGGTGGAAGTCGTCCAGTCCTACCCTCTTTGCCAGAGAAGTAACCACACGATAGACGCTCCTAGCGTTAAGACCATTAAATACCTTCTCATATCTGGCTTTGCCATTACATTGTTGCCTCAATGGTACTATAAGCCTCTCAGCCATAGGAACAACTCTTTGCTTTTGCCCTTTACCACGTAGGAGTATAAGGCGGCGGTTGAAGTCAATGTCCTGGACGTTGAGGTCAAGTAACTCACTTTTTCGGGCGCCGGTGTATCCTAGAAAGAGAATTAGAGCCTTGTTTCTCTGCTTTTGGGGATATGTTTGCCCTCTCAAACCTATCTCAGCCTGTTTGACTAACGCCTCAAAATCGCCCTTGTCATGGTACTGAGGTAATGTCTTTGGCTTTCTGAGTTTGACTTTTAATGGTATACCTAGAAACTCAAAGAAAAGTCTGAGTGCATGGTAGTAGAGGATGACAGATCGTGGCTTGTAGCCCTTGTCCCTGAGATAAGCCAAGTATTCCTTGGCGCTGGCGACACTGGGTTCCTTACCATCCAGCCAATGGTGATGGTTGTCTATGACCTGCCAGTAGCGACTGATAGTCTTTGCGTCTCTATCGCTTTGCTGCAGCTCCAGGCGATATGCTTCAAAGGGGTCCACACCTTGAGGATACCACCTGCCAGTTGTCCAACTGTGCACAGCTTGGAAACTGGACAATAGGTCAAGCAAACCTATAAGCCGAGTTCTGTACTCCGACTAATCGGAGCGGTGACCATCTATCTAGCCCTGATGTTACCATCAGGGTCAAGCGACCAACCCGGGGAATAGGCCGGGCGTCCCTTTCTCCCTCTATTTGGTCTTGCTCCGGATGGGGTTTGCCTAGCCGGCTGGTCACCCAGCCGCTGGTGAGCTCTTACCTCACCATTTCACCCTTAGTCGCCTCAGGCAACCGGTATGTTTCTGTGGCACTTTCCGTAGGGTCACCCCTCCTGGGTGTTACCCAGCATCCTGCCCGGTGGAGCTCAGACTTTCCTCCCCGATAGTCAACAAACTATCAGAGCGGTCACCCGGTTTACTTGACCCACTTATACTGTAATATAGATGGCATTATTAGTCAACAGTGACGGTAATAGTCTGAGTTACTTTAATGCTATTTTTGCCAGATTATGAGCCTCTATGTTTTGTCGGCGCGGGACATGATTGATAGTAAAGCTTTTTAGCAAGCCTTGCAGTTGCTTTACCCGGTAATATAAGGGTTTAAGCGACGCTTTCCTCACCCGGTATTGACCGCTGATTTGCCTTACTACCAGCTCTGAATCCAAATTTATATCCACCTGCTTGGCACCTAACCTGGTAGCTTCTTCTAGGGCAGCAACGATAGCTCTATATTCTGCCTGGTTATTAGTTGTTCTGCCAATGCGTTGGGAAATGCGGGCAACGAGCCTACCCTGCTCATCCTTTATTGTGGCACCTATAGCCGCTTGTCCTGGGTTGCCCAGTGAGGCACCATCAGTGTGTATTATTACCTTCTCTGCTTTCATCTTTTTCTTAGGCTAGAAATAGTATGCGCCCGCAGCTGCTGCATTGCACTAAACTGCCACTTCTTGCCTGCTGTAACTCAGTGGTGGGTAGTGATATTTGGCAGCCACGGCATATCCCCTGCTCTACCTTAGCCACGGCTGTCCCCTTTTGTTTTCTGAGTTCATGGTACAACTCGATTGCCTGGGGGTCAATCTTGGCTGACAGTAGTTGCCGCTTTTGCTTAAGGTCGGACAGGATGGTTTTGAGCTGCTCTATGTTAGTAGATAGCTGCTGTTGCCGGCTATGCCACTCAGTCTCCAATGTTTTAAGCTCATTACTTTTGGCAGCTACCGTCGCCGTGGCTATCTCAACCTGGTCCATTATCTCCAGTGCCTTATCCTCCAGTTGGTTACGCCGCGCTTTCAGCCCTTCAACTTCATGCTGGAGGTTGGTCAGCTCTTTGGGATTTTTTATCCGGCCACTATAAAGCTTCTCTTCGGCAGGAGCAAGCTTATTTAACAGGTCTTCTATTTCCCATTCTGCCGAATGTTGCTGCCTTGTCAATTCCTCCAGACGCTGGTGCTCTAGGGTGAGTTCGTTCTGAGCTCTGACCACCGCCTGGCTTTTGCCCAGCTGGCTGGCAATTTGGCTTACAGCCTGCTCATCGGACTCAAGCTCTAAGTCAACTTCCTGTAGCTGGTAAAGCTGCTTGGCAACGTTCATCTTTCAAAGTCTTATTCTATAACAGTGGCTGGGTGGGAAGCAAGGCATAAATCCAATTTTTGGGGTGTAAAATGCGACAAAACTTTATAGCCATAGCAGAACATATGTGCTATTATTTTATTGGGAAACGATTCAAAGCTAATTAGGTAGGAATCGTTTTTCAAGTTATGTAAAGGAGAGGGGATATGAGGCTACTAAGGTTAGCCGTAGAAAACCAGAGATGGGAGCTGGCAGCCCACACCATTGTCCTGGCCACTGCCACCCTCCTGAAGAATGGAGAAAAACCACATGCCAGCAGAAGCAAAGAGAAGAAGAGGCGGGCAGCCGGGCAATCAAAACGCTAGGAAGCACGGCTTCTACTCCAAAGTCCTTGATGAGGCAGAGCGGCTCGATTTTGAGCTAGCCTCTGGCGTTGAGGGTATTGATGATGAGATTGCCCTGCTGAGGGTTAAGATAAAGTCTCTCCTGGAGAATGACCCGGAGAACATCAAGCTCATCATGCAGGCGACCAGTACTCTAGCGGGGCTGGTTAAGACCAGATATAACATCAGCAAAGAGCAGAGGAAGGGACTGAAGGAGGCAATAGGCAATGTCCTCAAAGATATCGCCCTCCCCCTTGGCATTGGCATTGGGGTTGCCACGAGCATTAATAAATAGTGGATTTAGACACCCCAGATTTTTAACCGGAGGCAGGATAGCAACAATGCTATGCTATATGATATGTCAATGAACAGTATTAACAGGCTACGCCCTTACCAGCGGGAGGTGGCACTGGCTATATTAAGTAGCGTTTTCGGCAGGAAAGGTCTTACCTTCTCTGTTGAAATGGCCAGGCAGGGGGGTAAGAATGAGCTATCAGCTCAGCTTGAGCTTCTACTTTTGACCCTGTATATGGCCGAGCCGCAGAACCTGGTGAAGTGCTCGCCTACCTTTAAGCCACAGACAGTCATCTCTATGACTCGGTTAAAGGACAGGCTAAATGATGCCGGCTTTAATGGTATCTGGGTCGCCGAGCTGGGTTATATCATCAGGCTGGGGAATGCCAGGGCTATATTCCTGTCTGCCGATGAGTCGGCTAATGTAGTAGGCAACACTGCCCATGTACTGCTGGAGATTGACGAATCGCAGGATGTGAGCAAGGAAAAGTATACCAAGGAGTTCAAGCCAATGGGAGCAGCGACCAATGTTACTACGGTTCATTATGGCACTACCTGGGACGATTCCACCCTGCTGGAGGAGGTAAAGCAGACAAACTTAGAGCTGGAGAGAAAGGACGGCATCAGGCGCCACTTCAGCTACGATTGGCAGGAAGTGGCTAAGTGTAACCGCGATTACCTGGCTTATGTTGAGGCGGAGAGGGAGCGTCTTGGGGAGAATCACCCCCTGTTCCTTACCCAATACAGGCTGTTACCTATCCATGGCGGCGGGGGATATTTATCTCCTCAGCAGAGGGCTCAACTAAATGGAGAGCATCCTAGACGGTATCAGCCCGAGCCGGGCAGAACCTATGTGGCTGGTATTGACCTGGCGGGGGAGGCTGAGACAGAGGAAGGAGCCTATTTAAGGGCGGTGAAGCCGCGCCAGGACTCTACCGTGGTTACTATCGGTGAGCTAGACTTTTCTCTTTGTGATGATGTCCAGAACCAGCCGGGGCTCAAGGTGGTGGAGCACTACTGGTGGACGGGCAGGAAGCACGCTGAGCTCTATCCGCAGTTAATTGACATTCTTAAAAATGTGTGGCACTGCCGGAAGGTAGCGGTTGATGCTACCGGGATTGGTCAGCCGGTGAGCTCATTCCTGAGGCGGGCGCTTGGCTCAAGGGTTTCCCCGGTCACCTTTACCCAGCGGTCGAAGTCAGAGTTAGGCTTCAATTTGCTGGCTGCCATTAACTCGGGCAGGTTGAAA
>JAUWYE010000056.1 GCA_030615965.1 Dehalococcoidia bacterium
TACGTTCAGATTGAGATGCAATTTCTGCCCAATGTCACTGTCCCCTGCGAGATATGCAAGGGGAAAAGATACAACCGTGAAGCGCTGGAAATTCACTTTAAAGGGAAAAACATCGCTGAAATCCTGGATATGACGGTAGACGAAGCTTTGCTCTTCTTTGACCACTTTCCTAAAATCAAAAACAAGCTGGAAACCCTCCGAGACGTAGGTTTGGGGTATATTTCCCTGGGGCAGCCAGCACCGACCCTTTCTGGAGGCGAGGCCCAGCGAGTAAAACTATCTACTGAGCTATCCCGTCGCTCCACAGGCAAAACGCTTTATATACTGGATGAGCCAACTACCGGCCTTTCCTTCTCAGATATTGCTTGCCTCCTAAAGGTGCTACAGCGCCTAGTGGATTACGGAAACACGGTAATCGTCATTGAGCACCACCTAGATGTGGTCAAAAACGCCGATTGGGTCATTGACCTTGGTCCTGGAGCTGGTGACGATGGTGGCTACCTTGTGGATGCCGGCACGCCTGAGGAATTGACCCAAAACGATGCCTCTTTCACTGGGCAATATCTACGTGGTATATTATTAACGCAGCGGGAAAAGGTATTGACATGAAATCAAGGCCCAACAGGGACGAAATTCTTGATTCCATCCATGGCAATGTCCAGGATAAGAATATGATTAAGCATATGCTAGCCACCGAGGCTATCATGCGGGCTTTGGCCAGGAAGTTGGGGGAGGATGAAGATGAGTGGGGCATTACCGGGCTCATCCACGATATAGATATGGAACTGGTTGAAGGTGATATGAGTAGCCATAGCAAATTGGGAGCTGACATCGCCCAGGAGCTTGGAGTCAGTGAGGCTATGGCCCATGCTATTTTGTGCCATAACGAAGCTCATGGCGTTCCCCGAGAAACGAAATTGGATAAGGCCCTATTTTGTGCTGACCCCCTGAGCGGGCTCATCACTGCCGCTGCTTTAGTTCGCCCTGACAAACTAAGCGGATTGACCACTAAATCGGTAATGAAACGCTTTCGCGAAAAAAGCTTTGCTGCTGGAGTCAATCGGGAGCAAGTGGCTCAGTGCCAGGAAATCGGACTGGAGCTGGAAGAATTCGTCAGCCTGGGAATCGAGGCCATGAAAGGAATCGCCTCAGATTTAGAATTGTAGCACCTTTGAATTTTGGCAAATTTTGTAGTGCGAAGCTTTAGCCTCGCACTACATTTTTGGACATCCTCCGCCCAGAAGCAGGCTCTCTGTGATTAGTATTTCGGATTTGGCATATGCCCAATTACCCGGATAGCATAGACGTTTAAGCTGGGACTAAACTCTCACCATCTTCACGATCAAATTCCTATTGCAAACGGATTGATATGTTTGATATAGTTGACCATATTTGGTTATAAGTGGAGCCTGAATTTTTTAGCCAGGTAGGGAAGGAAGTAGGTATGATAGTAAGAGGAAAAATCGCTCATGAAAGAGACAGAACCACCGCACAAAGAGTTAGAAGCGCTACCTAGAACTGGAGAGATATACAGAGCCCTCGTAGCATCCTCTTGGGATACCATACTGGGGATGAATCGCAAAGGGACAATAATATTCTGGAATAAAGGTGCAGAGCAAATTTTTGGCTACTCAACCGAAGAGATACTGGGCCAGCCAGTAACCAAGTTGATGTCGGAGAAACACAGAGAGGATCACACAAAAGAACTGAGGGCTTTCTTGAGCGGAAATTGCGGGGGGAGAGGGATCATCGAATTTGAAGCATTGAGGAAAGACGGCTCTACATTCCCCATTGAATTGTCTTTATCCATTTGGCAGCAAAACGGCAAATTTGTGGGACTTGCCATCGGAAGGGACATCACCGAGCGCAAACAAATGGAGCAGACACTCATGGAAAGCGCAGAACATTATTGCAATTTCTTTGCGAATTCCTTGGAAGCAGTTTTTTCTGCGGACATCGAAGACAATATTGTAGTGAGTAGTAAGGCGCTTGAGAAACTGTGTGGCTACTGTCTGGAAGAATTAACCGAGATGAAGCCAACAAACATTCTCCCTCCAGAAAGCAGGGAATATATTTCCAAACAAGTAGAGAAGATGCTGAGCGCAGATGAACCTATATCCAGCATAGTGCATGAAATTTTCAGGAAAGATGGCAAAAGGATACTGATAGAGCAGTATTTAAATTTCATCAAGAGAAAAGGCACAATCGTAGGATTTCAAGGGTCTTACAGAGACATCGCCGAGCGCAATAAAACGACAGAACAATTGAAGAGTTCTCTTATCAACCTGGCAAAAATCGTTTCTCGTGTGATTGAATCTTGTGACCCCTATACGGCGGGGCATCAGCAAAGAGTAGCTGAACTAGCTCGTCTTGTAGGTGAGAATATGGGTTTGGCTGAGGATATGGTTGAGAGGCTCTACCTCAACGGATTGCTCCACGACATCGGCAAGATTTCCATCCCAACGAGTATTCTGACCAAGCCGGGTGAACTATCTGAGGAAGAATGGGCTCTTATCCGTGCCCATACGAAACAGGGTTATCGCGTATTGAAGGATGCAAATCTTCCCTGGCCAGTAGCCGACGTAGCACTGCAACACCACGAACGGCTAGATGGCTCGGGTTATCCTAACGGTATCACAGGGGATAAGCTAAGTCTGGAAGTCAACATTCTCGCTGTTTGCGATGTGGTGGAAGCCATGAGTTCCCATCGTCCTTATCGGCCAGCAAGGACCACGACGGATATTCTAAAAGATCTCAAAGACGGCAGGGGAACAAAGTACAATGCCAGTGTAGTAGATGTGATGCTGCCGATGATTGAAAGCGGGGAATTTAAGTCTATGTGGAATTTTAGAAATTCAAGGAGCACGGCTACAGAAGGTCTATGTACCTAACAACGTCAATGAAGTTGTCAAAGGGCTTATAATTAAGGTTGTTCTCTCTGCAGTACGCCAGCAACTCGCCCGTGGCAAAAACATGGTGAGCGTATTTTGCTGGAGCAACATCGGAATCGCCATTCCCCATATATATTACCCTGTACCCCAGCTTTAGAAACGATTTGGTATATGCCTCCTTAAAGCCATCCGCTAATCTTTTGCCATCCGGCCCCACATATTGCACTTCCATTCCTTCAGTGTGGAAGGAAGCTTGCGCAGCATGCACTTCGATGTTCTCCAGGCCAAGGTCTTTCAGTGTGGCCTCGATATAGAAATCCAGGCCATTACTCACAATGACCAATTTGAAGTCTTCCTTCAGACAGTAATTTACCAGTTCATGAAACCCAGCTCGCACTTTAACTTTGCCTTTTATCGCCTCAAGTAGCGTATGTTTATCGGCTTTAACCATGGCAAAAGCCTTAGTATTGAACTCCCCGACAGATATCTTGTGCGCCTTATAATCTTGCAGCAGTCGTCGCCAATCTCCCTGTGCGAAGGCGTCTAAAAGAAAGAAGCTAGTATCTTCTTCGGTAATTGTACCGTCAAAATCACATTGAACTAAGGTTTTCACAGTCTCAGCCTAATCCCCACAGGGCAATGGTCAGAGCCTATCACATCAGACAAAATACTTGCCACTGTAACCGAGCTTAGCAGATTCTCAGTGACGAAAAAGTAATCCAGTCTCCAGCCTATGTTCCGCTCTCTGGCTCTCGTTCTCAAACTCCACCAAGTATAGTGCTTTGGTTCTTTGTTGAAGTGACGAAAGGTATCTATAAAACCATGAGCCACAAATTTGTCCATCCACGCCCTTTCCATGGGCAAAAACCCCGAGACATTTTCATTTTCCTTAGGCCGAGCCAAGTCTATTTCCTTATGGGCGGTGTTAAAATCACCACAAATAATGAGCTTTTCCCCTCGTGCCTTAATGGAATCTACAAAATCAAGGAAACCATCGTAAAAATCTATCTTGTACTTTAACCGCTCTTCGCTCATCTTGCCATTTGGGAAATAAACATTAAAAAGAGCAAACTCCGGGTATTGGGTGATTATAACCCTTCCTTCTATGTCAAACTGTTTAATGCCAAAACCATTCTCAACTTTGATTGGTCTTTCTTTGGTAAAGGTGACAACTCCGCTGTACCCTTTCCTTTCCGGGAAATTCCAGTAAGCGTAATAGCCAGGTGGTTGTTGCAGCTCTTGGCTAATTTCGCCAAGCTGAGCTTTGGTCTCTTGAAGGCATAAAATAGCAGGAGACATTTGCTGCAACCAATCTAAAAAGCCTTTTTTCTCCGCCGCCCTAATTCCGTTGACATTCCAGCACAATATCTCTATTTCCTTCATAGCACCACCTCCTCTTTTTTAGTGCTCCTGGGCAGATATAATTTAGATTAGCACATTATGATAGGGAGATAAAAGCTAAGCTCTCTCTACCAACATGTAAATTGACAGCGTCCATTTTTGAAGCTATCATTTATTTTCCGTGGGAAACATCGAGCGCAACCCGACACTTGCTGAAGTAGCTGACGCTTTTCTATCCCATTTACCGCCGGAAGAAAGGGGGAAAATACAGGCAGAGATATCTAAATTCGTCAGATGGCTTGGCTCATCCAGGCAGGTGAAGGACATCAGCCCTGTGGATGTGGCTAGCTATGGCGAACAAATTATCCCATCGGCGGTTAAACCCCTCAAATCCTTTCTTGCGTACATCTGGAAAAAGGGATTCAGCAGCATAAATTTAGCTCCCTACCTCAGGGCGAAAAAAACTTCTTCAAAAACAGCTGCCGTTTGGCAGAGTGGTCAGGTCCAGGTTACCCTAACTGCACAAGGCTACGCAAAATTAGAGAAGGAATTAGCCAACCTGAAAAATCAACGCTCCCAAGTTATTGAGGAGATACAAAAAGCAGCCGCTGACAAGGACTTTCGAGAAAATGCTCCCCTGGCAGCAGCTAGAGAGCAAAAGGCACATTTGGAAGGGAGGATAAAGGAGTTAGAGTCAACCTTGAATCTGGCTAGGATAATGGGGGAGGACCAGGATACATCCAGGGCAAAATTCGGAGACACAGTAATGCTCCGCGATTTATCTTCAGGTAAAGAGTTCAGCTATACTTTAGTCGACCCCCGAGAAGCAAATCCAGCCAAGGGTAAACTTTCTGTTGCTTCCCCTTTGGGCAAAGCAATCCTGGATAAAGAAAGGGGGCAAACAGTTGAAGTTGTCGCTCCTGCTGGTACCTTCTGCTGCCGCATTGAAAACATTATGGTCCTTTCAACGGAAGGAAAAGTGAGCCCGCAGTGACATAAGGAACTGACGGGTGCAAATGAGTAAGACGAGACTTAAGCTGCGCTAATCTTCGTCAGCTTTGTCTGTGAAAAGATTGTAAAGTTTGTTGATTCACTTGACATATGGCATAATGAATTAGTTACCCTTGAAAAACTTCGTTTTTTCAGGGGCCCCAGATTTATCCATTGGCATTTGCGGGGTCCCCATGAAATCTACCCAGAAAAACCGAAATTTTTGTGGGGTGTAAAAGAGCGAAGCGAATTTCTCATGGGGTACTAATTAAGTCACAGGAAGGGGAGGGATCGCATAGTGGTCTAGTGCGGGCGCCTGCTAAGCGCTTACTCCGAGTTATCGGGGTCGAGGGTTCGAATCCCTCTCCCTCCGCCAGTTGAGAAAAGAAGTAGATTGCTCACGCCTTGCGAGGAGGTCACCAGTCGATTCTAATCCAAACGTCCAAACTATGGCAAGAATTCCCAAGGCGTTGGGCGTTTCAATCGAAGATTTAATAAAATAAACTTATGAAAAAAGAATCCTTAAATAAATTCGTTAGATGGCATAAACAACAATTCAGTCGCAAGCAAAAAATCATTTCTTTGGCTGTGCAGGGGGTATTTTTTCTTATCCTGTTGCCCTTAATTATTTTCTTTGCGTCAGGAAAATTAGATACTCTCTTTGCTTTCTCGGGAGTTTTGTCATCGCCCGTTAATCTCTATCTGGGCTTATTATTTTTTATTGCTGGCTTGTTTTTAAGCTTTTGGGCGGTATGGGTGCAACTTCAAATTGGTCAAGGAACGCCGGCACCAATGATGCCTACCCAAAAATTAGTTATAAAGCACCGTATACTTTTTGCCGCAATCCAATGGGTTTAGGCACCGGGATTTTATATCTTGGTTTTGGTATTATTTTCAATTCGCCCTCTTTTATGTTTATAACTATTTTTCTTTTTACGCTCTTTTTCCTTTATTATAAACTCATTGAGGAAAAAGAATTGGCTGCAAGATTTGGTGAAGAATATCTTGAGTATAAAAGGCGGACTCCGTTTTTAATACCGACATTTCGCAGAAAGAAGTCATATAAAAGAATTTACCGCTAAAGAGGAAACTCCGTTATGATTTTCCTGGCGGGCTACCGCCCGCGAAAAACTTGAAATTGTCCTTTTCGCTTCCGCTTCAAGGCGAGGTGGGCAGAAGGGGAGTTCGGGGGGAGTTCCACCCACCAAGCCCGTTAATGAAATCAGTTCGGATATTTTTCAAATACATACCACCAAAAGGTCAAGGAATTAAATCATGATTATGAATCATTCCCTCGCCAGACATAGGCATATAGGTTATCTACCAGTCTTCTTATCCTTCTCTACCGGTACAGTGACGACGTCAAAGCCCCGATCAAGTCATAACCTAGCTGCCCAGGTTTATCAAACTCTGGCCTTTGCTGCCACCCTTATAGTCCTAAGATGCAGGGCCATCTATTAACCGAAGACTATAAATTGACTGCCCGATCCAGACAACGCTTCCACCGAGTATTTACCCAACCCTGTAGTTCGTTAATCTGCTCTTCGGTAATATTCTTGAACCTTCCCTGCTCCATGAGATATTCTCTCAACGGCCTTAAGTTATCCCTCTTAGCAATGGATTCACTCGCCGAAGTGAGGCGGAAAATGCCGTCTTCAACCTCATAAAGTATCACCCATCCCGTTTCCACCGCGAGCTTGCCGATCTTGATAGTATTACTGAAGGGGAACGCCCATCCCGGGGAACAGGGTGTGAACACATGTATGAACCTGGTTCCTCGTATCGTCTTCGCTTTCCTGACTTTTTCGTAAAGGTCCAGGGGATAAGAAGCATTTGCGGTAGCAACATAAGGGATGCCATGTGCCTCCATTATCGCTGTTATGTCTTTCTGGTTTTGCTGCTTGCCCAGAATAGGCGTAGTACCTGAAATCGCACCCAGTGGCGTGGAGCCTGAGCGCTGATTGCCGGTGTTCATGTAGCCTTCATTGTCGTAGCAGATATAGAGGAAGTCATTCTGCCTTTCAGCAGCGGCGCTCAGCGCTTGGATCCCTATGTCATGTGTCCCACCATCACCGGCGATAGCCAGCACGGTCACCCCTTCTTTGCCCAAGGCTTTAAGCCCGGCAACCAAGCCGGTAGCCGATGCCGCGGTGGAGGGAAATGGCGTATTTACACAGGGAACGTTAACAGATGTTACTGGATACATGCCATGCAGTACTGTGAGACAACTGGCTGGCACCGTCACAATAACTCGCCCTTCCAATGCTTTTAGAATGTGACGATAAGCGAGAGACAAGGCACAGCCAGGGCATGTCCTGTTACCTGGCAGTAGATATTCTTTTTCTGTCATGTTGACAGCATTAGTCTTCATTGTGTAAGCCCTCTCAAATGTCACATATCCATTCAGGATATTCTTTGTTTAAATCGCCCTCTTTCACTGATAACAGCGATTTGTTTACCGCATCTACCAGCTCTCTTGCTTTAACGTCACGGCCACCCAGTCCAACAATGAAGTTTCTTACTACCGCGCTTACGGAACTTCCATAGAGGGCTGATTTTATTTCCGAGCAGGTGGCTCCTTCTAGACCATAGCTGATATTCTTATCGAAGACCACAACAAGGCGTGATTTTTTCAAGGCCTTTATCACATCTGCCTTGGGGAATGGCCTGAACACTCTCAAACCCAGGACACCCACTTTGTGCCCTGCCTCTCGAAGCATATCTGCGGCTACTATTGCCTCCATTGCCAAACTGCCCATGGCTACAATAACTACATCGGCATCATCTAGTCTGTTTTCCCAGAACATATTGGCGTAGCTTCTGCCAAACAATTCGCCGAATTCTTGACCCACCCTGATTATCGTTTCTCTTGAGTTTTGCAACGCCTCTTGGAGTAGATACCTCAGTTCCATGTACCCATGGCAGAGCACGCCTTCAGCGTTAACCCTGGGATTTGCCAGGGTCACAAGGTTATAGTTTTTGGGGTTGGCCGGGTCCAGTATCGTGTGTGGTCTATAGGGGGGCAGAAACCTGTCCACATCCTTCTGTGCCGGGACATCCACTGGCATTTCAGTGTGAGATAAGACATAACCGTCGTAGCAGACCATAACCGGGACATAAACTGACTCGGCGATCTTATAAGCCTGGATTATCGAGTCTATTATCTCCTGATTGTTTCGAGTGTATATCTGTATCCAACCGGTGTCTCGTTGGGATATAGAGTCCTGCTGGTCATTGAGCACATTCCAGGGCGCTCCCATAGCACGGTTTACGCAGACGAGGACGACAGGGAGACGTGACCCGGCAGCCCAATGTAGCATCTCATGCATATAGGCCAAACCATGCGCACTAGTAGCTGTGAAGGTTCTGGCTCCTACTATAGAAGCTGAAGTGCATACGGCGAGGGCACTGTGCTCACTCTCGACGGCAATATACTCGGCATCGAGTTCCCCTCTTTCCACAAACTCGGAGAGCGTTTCAGTGACCGGTGATTGGGGTGTAATAGGATAGGCAGCAATTACCTGAACACGGCTGAGTTTTATCCCCTGGGCCGCAGCATGATTGCCATCGAGTATCCAGCCGCTCGCTTTTTTGGCTATCTTTTTGCTCACAAAAATCACTCAATCCGTCCCATTGGGACAGAATTCCTCTTCATGTACCATAGTTATAGCATGTGCTGGACATACCTGCGCACATATTCCACAGCCTTTGCAGTATTCCATATTTATCTTGATGGGTATGGTCCTGCTAATGACAGCATCGGGACAATAGAGCCAGCATAGAAAACAGGAAGGCTTGTTTTGTCTAACTGGGAGACACTTTTCTTGGTCTATCACTGGAAATGAGTCGCGCCACTCGCCTGTTTTACCTGCTTCGCCAACAGCCGGTGATGATTCACCACATATGTGTTGGCAATCCCTGGTTCCCATGTCTTGCTGTTACCTTATTTTCTCCAGTTTAGTTATCTCGTAGGTCTGCGCAATTGCGGCGAGATTAATATCTACCTCTCTGTTGGGGAATCTCGCTCTTATTGCCTTCTCTATACTTGCCATACCTACCGCTTTGGTAGCACGGATAAACGCACCCAGTATCGCTGTATTCACAACCGTGAGGCCAGCGACTATCAGTCCCAGACTTGAGCATACTCTAGTAGCATCAGCAGTAGCGATGTTGAAGTCGCCTCCAAGGTCAAGCTCCTTTGGATGTCGCCAGGAGTTTACGATGAGCCATCCTCCTCTGACTAGCCCGCTGGTTATCTCCTCGTATTTCAGCAGGGTGTGGTCTAGAACTACCACTACATTGGGGTCTTCTACCTGGGATACGACCATGACTGTTTGCGGGGAAATCCTGGTTGATGCACTGACCGGAGCGCCTCGCCTCTCGGCGCCGAACGATGGCGCAGCAGTTACTCCTTGATAGCCTTCAAGGTAGGCTGCTTGTGCCAAAATCTTGGCTGCTGTTATAGCTCCCTGCCCACCTCGCCCATGCCACCTAATTTCATAATAGTCTTGCATACACAGATGGTATTTTTGTGATTCCGCCAATCTTAGGAAACTATCGTTTCGTGTTCCAAAGGCGACTGGTTCTATTGTATCGACCATTAGCTGCATGTGTCAAATCCAAGTCACACACTAAAATAATTTGCCGCCAAAGAGCAAAATCCGTTGTGATTTTGCTAACAGGCTTCGGCGTGAGCTCAGCCAAAAGTTCAGGGCGAACGGACAAGGTCTATTTTTATAGCAAAGTTGAGAAACCCTGGGATATTTCCTTTTAAATTTTTGCCGGGCTACTTTAGAAGCCAATCAGCTTTTTGCCCTCATCCAGTAGCTCCCTTGCTCTTTCCAGGCTTTCAGCTTCAGAGTAGATGCGAACCAGTGGTTCTGTACCGGAAAAGCGGATGAGCAGCCAGGACTCATCGCCAAGGAAGAATCGAAAACCATCGGTGGTATCTAC
The DNA here is from genome assembly GCA_030615965.1 of Dehalococcoidia bacterium. GTDB lineage: Bacteria > Chloroflexota > Dehalococcoidia > GIF9 > AB-539-J10 > RBG-13-51-36. The sequence goes on from JAUWYE010000056.1 coordinate 10,176, forward strand.
CTTGGTCACCTTTGAACCGACTATGGTGTCCGGAGAGCTAGAGATCAGTCGGTGCAGGATTGTCTGACGCTTAGCTGCAGAGATATGAAAATCCCTACGGTCATAGTAGTGAGGTCCAACTTTGCTGTAAAGGTAATCCAGAAGCTGGGACGGTGTTTTTCTTGTTTTTACCATAAAGTCAAGGAAGTAAAGCCCGGCAAGTATGGCATCCCTCTCCGGGACATGACCGCGGAAGCCATAGCCGCCGCTCTCCTCCCCACCAATAATGGCATTTTTCTCCATCATCAAGGGAGCGACATGTTTGAAACCCACCGGCGTTTCGTAAACAGCCACATCAAAGAGCTTCCCCAGGCGGGAAAGCATCATGGTGGAGGTTAGCGTCCTTACCATGGCGCCACGCTCACCACGAACTTCCAGGAGATAGAGACAAAGCAAGGCAAAAACTTGATGCTGGGTTAAAAACTGTCCCCTTTCGTCTATGATGCCAATACGGTCAGCATCTCCATCGGTGGCTAAGCCCACGTCAGCCTTTTGCTCAACGACCAACCGGGAAAGCTTGGTCAGGTTTTTGGCAATTGGCTCAGGCTGAATTTGGGGGAATGAGGGGTTTCGTTCAGCGTTAATTTCAGTGATTTTCAGGTTACCATCTTGAAGGGCTGTCTTAAAATAGCCAATACCAGCACCATACATGGGGTCAACTATGATATTTAAT
>JAUWYE010000123.1 GCA_030615965.1 Dehalococcoidia bacterium
AGCGTGTGAACAAACTGTGATTTGGCACCAGGCTCAGGGCGATAGCGGATATTTGCTCGCCTCGCCTGAAAGTCACCGCAATTGCTGCAAGAACTGACCTCGAGCCATTCAGCACAGCCAGGAGCCCACATTTCAATATCATATGTTTTGCAGGCGGCAAAGCCGAGGTCTCCAGTACATAATTGCACCACGCGGTGAGGTATGTCCAGCTTCCGACATATGTCCTCAGCATCAGCTACCAATTTCTCCAGTGCTTCGTCAGAACTCTCAGGGGCGGTAACCTTGTAGAGTTCCACCTTATCAAATTGGTGCCCCCGCTTAATGCCTCTGGTGTCTGTGCCGGCAGCCATCTTCTCTCGACGAAAGCAAGGAGTATAGGCGACGTAATGAAGGGGCAAGCTATCGGCACTTAATATTTCATCACGGTGAAGGTTAGTTAACGGTACCTCCGCCGTGGGTATAAACCAGAAGTCATCTTCTTCGTCGTGATATAAATTATCGCCGAACTTGGGTAAATTTCCTGAGCCGACCATACATTCTCGCTTTACCATAAAAGGAGGATAGATTTCTTTATAGCTATGCTCGGTTACATGGGCATCGAGCATAAATGAGATAAGCGCTCGTTGGAGGCGTGCCCCCAGCCCTTTGAGAACATAAAACCTGGTCCCTGAGAGCTTCACACCCTGATGGAAATCTATTATGCCCAATTTTTCCCCCAACTCCCAGTGAGGCAAGGGCTTGAAGGATAACTCCCTTGGTTTGCCCCAGGTACGCACTACCACGTTATCATCCTCGCCTCTCCCTAAGGGCACGCTGGGGTGGGGGATGTTGGGTAACTCCAGTAGCAAGGAATCAAGGTCGGCCTTAGCTTCTTTGGTCTGCTGGTGTAAGGAAGATACTTGCTCTCCCAATTGACGCATCTGGGCGATGAACTGAGGTGGTTTTTCCTTGCTTTTGCCCAGTTGTTTGCTTGCCTCGTTATGCTTGGCACGGAGTTCCTCGGTTTGACGAAGCAAGCTGCGATAACGGCCGTCAATCTCAAGGATGCTATCGATAGTCCCGATTCCATCGGGACTATCGCCTCTTTTTTCCAGAGCCTGGCGAACAAGTCCAGGGTCTTCACGAATAAGCTTAATATCAAGCATATGTAAGCTCTAAATCCTAATTTCTAAACTCTAAACAAATCCAAAATTCTAAATTTAAATACCAAAACTCATTTTGTTTTGAATTTTGGTCATTAGTGCTTTGACATTGTTTAGGATTTCGAATTTTGTGCTTAGGATTTGTCATACTTTGCCTTGCCATTTTGTATTTTTACTCTTTTGTCTTCAGCTGGGGGAAAAGTATCACTTCTCGAACAGATTGCTGATTTGCAAGCAGCATCACCAGGCGGTCAATGCCTATTCCCAGACCACCAGTAGGTGGCATCCCATACTCCAAAGCCTGAAGAAAATCTTCATCAGCGATTTCCACTTCCTCATCGGCGACCTGTTCTTTTAGCTGCTGGCGAAACCTTTCCCTTTGCTCCAGGGGGTCATTAAGCTCGGTGAAGGCATTAGCAATCTCCATGCCAGCCACAAAGCCTTCAAATCTCTCTACTAACCGCTCATCACCCCGCTTCCTCTTGGCCAGAGGTGACATTTCCACAGGATAATCCAGAAGGAAAGCTGGCTGAATAAGGGTTGGCTCAACAAAAGTGGAAATCAATTCGTCTATCAGCCTGCCTCTCCCTTTGCTTGGCTCGACTTCCATTCCCAGCTCTGCCATCCGTGTCCTCAGTGAAGCAGCATCAGGATAGTCTTCAAAATCAATGCCACAGTAATTCTTTATTGCCTCACGAAGGTAAAGTCTTTGCCAGGGGAGACCAAGGTCAATGGTTTTGCCGTTGCAAGCAAGCTTGGTATTGCCCAGAACCTCCTGAGCTATATGAACGAGCATCTCCTCAACCAATCTCATCATGTCATTATAATCGCTATAAGCTTGATAGCACTCAAGCAAGGTGAATTCAGGGTTATGTCTGACAGAAATGCCTTCATTGCGGAAGGCATGCCCCATCTCGTAAACTTTGTCAAAGCCGCCTACCACCAGTCTCTTGAGGTGGAGCTCCAGGGCAATTCGCAGATAGAGGTCTTCATCAAGGGCATGATGATGGGTGACAAAGGGGCGTGCTAGTGCTCCGCCGGCATGGGGCTGAAGCACAGGAGTTTCTACCTCCATAAACCCCTGCTTATCGAGAAAACTTCTTATGGCAGTGATAATCTTGCTGCGCAAAGTAAAAATGCGTTTACTCTCTTCGTTGGAAATGAGGTCGAGATATCTCTGCCGATAGCGTTTTTCTACGTCAGCCAGCCCATGCCACTTCTCTGGCAGCGGGCGAAGGGATTTACAGAGCATGGCGAGATCGAATACCTCTAGAGTGAGCTCTCCGGCTTTTGTCCGGAAGAGCTTCCCCTCCGCCCCGATAATGTCACCAATATCAATATCCTGAAGAAATTCGTACCTCTCCCGGCCCAGAAGGTCGTAGCGCAAAGAAAGCTGTATCTTCCCCGAGCTATCGCGAATATCAAGAAAGGATATCTTACCCATAGAGCGCTTGGACATAATGCGGCCAGCCAGTGATATGTCCTGAGAGTTCTCCCCTTGCTGCTCAAAAAGAGTTATCGCCTCTCGAACAGTGTGGCTGGGATGATAGGAATGGGGATAAGGGTCTATGCCGCGAGCCCGAATTCTGCTCAGGCTATCCAGCCGCTGTTCAGTTATGCGTTCTAATCTTGAGGTCATCAGAAATCAAAAGCCAAAAATACAACTCTAAGCTGTAGGTCCAAAATTCCAAATTTAAGTACCAAAACTGCCCTTCGGGCAAAATCGATGGAACTTATTTAATTACCCCCTCCCTCTCCCCCTTTGGCAAATTCACCTGCTCCCAGAATCTCCTTAGCTTCCTTTGCCAGACGCTTGGGCACCATTATTTTCACCTCACCTAACCCATCAACTGTAATGCCGTAAACCAGACCAGCGCTCTCATAGCTTAGGAGAACTGGTATGCCTTCGCTCTCCAGCCGTCCCTTGATTATTTGCGCCTCCATTTGCCTGGCAGTGCACACAGTAACCAATTGTTCCCTTGCAGACATAGGTCCAGCCTTCGTTTATTTTAGCAGAAACTCTTGGAGTATTGCTAAAAGGGTTGATATTGTATAAAATTTGCTCTGTTGCCCCAAAGGCTCCGTCACAAATCTAAAATTCTAAAGGAGGGAAGGTGATTTGAATGCGCTTGGAAGACATCTGCTACTGGAACTAAAAATCTGCAACGAGGAGGTGCTAGATGACTTAAATTTTATCAAAGATTGCCTTAACGAAGCTGCCATTCAAAGTGGCGCTACCGTAGTGGGCGAGTCCTTTTATCATTTCTCCCCTTGCGGAGTGAGCGGAGTGGTCAACATCGCTGAGTCACATATTGCCATTCATACCTGGCCGGAATACAGGTACGCTGCCGTAGACGTTTTCACCTGTGGGAACGATGTAGACCCTGAAAAGGCTGCCAGGGTGATAACAGACAAGCTGGAGGCCCAAAGTCACTCCTTAATCGAGCTTCGGAGGGGAATTATGGAGGATAGCTAGGTCGGGTGTGCAAAATGAAAAATAGCGACCCTGATAAACATAGATGGTTTTCTGACTATATAAGTCCTGACCTCACTATGCTGCATAGCATTAAGGAGAGGATATATTCAGGACGAACTAAGTTTCAATCCATCGATATTGTCAACACGGGCAGCTTCGGTATCTGTCTCGTCCTCGATGGCAAGATTCAATCCAGCGAGGCAGATGAATTTATTTACCATGAGGCTCTGGTACACCCAGCTATGCTTACCCATCCCCAGCCAGAGAGGGTATTTATTGCTGGGGGAGGTGAGGGTGCGACCTTAAGGGAAGTCCTGGCGCATAAGACGGTAAAAAGGGCTGTCATGGTGGATATTGATGAAGAGGTTGTAAAGCTTTGTCGCCGCTTCTTGCCCTCCTGGCACCAGAATGCCTTCGATGACCCCCGGGCAGAACTTCATTTCGTTGACGCCAGAAAATACCTGGATGAAAGTAGCGACAAATTCGATGTCATCATCATTGACCTGGCTGACCCCTTAGAGCAAGGGCCTGCACGCTTGCTATACACCCAGGAATTCTACCAAATAGTTAAACAAAAACTAGGGCCTGATGGCATTATGTCAGTGCAGGCTGAATCTGCCGAATGGATGAACTTAGATAATTTCATCGCTATTGCCAGTACCTTAAGAAACGTCTTCCCGATAGCCCGCCCCTACCAGGTCCATGTACCTTCCTTTCTGGGCTTATGGGGCTTTGTCGCGGCTTCTCAAAGCCTTGACCCCTCTGAATTAACTCCCGAGGAAATTGACACCAGAATTTCAACAAGAATATCAAAAAAGCTAAAATCCTACGATGGCCCTACCCATCAAGCCATGTTTACTATCCCCAAACACATTCGCCAACAGTTAGCTGCAAGCAAAGGAATCATCACCGACAAACAACCTATCTCGGCCTATTGACTTGCCCGCACAAATTACTTCCCAGCCGTCTCTAAAATCTTTTTACTAATTCCACCTGAAAAGTAACTGCTCACCCTGATGTCGTTATCAGGTCTTCGCCTTCCGTGCCCCTCAATCCTCTGAACTTTTTTCTTCTTCCTCGGCGCAATCCGCCACTATCTCTTCTCCTTTTGAAAGATACAGCTGGCTTGTGCTTGATTTCACCCGTGGCACTATTTTCCCACCACAATGAGGACAAAGCATCCCAACAGTTTGTCTCGCAGTAAAGATGATGCTGACAATTCCTACGACCG
>JAUWYE010000044.1 GCA_030615965.1 Dehalococcoidia bacterium
AGAAACAATAGGGGAAAAACCACCAGCAGGGGAGGTAGACCCCAGCCTTTTCAAGAAAGTCGCCGCTATACCAAGACTAAACACTGGAATCAGGAAAACCATCTTTATAACCCTTAAAAATGGTAAGACCGGAGGACAGAACTAGGCAAGGGGATAAGGAACAGGCGCTTAATATAAGACCCTGACATAGTTCATTTAACATATACAATCAGCCCGACCAGTTACAGCCCCCCGCTCCAGTTGGGTCGATGGCTTCAACAGCAAAGCCAGAAACATCAAAGACTCCGTCATGCGAATAGACCTGGCAGCCACGTTCACCAAGCTTAAGAACAACTACCTGAACCCCATTCATTCTTGATAAAAGCTGGAGACCGCTTGCCTCCTTTAATAATTCAGTGTAAATCCCTTATGAAAATATATCAATCCTGCAAAAGCATCACCTATATGTACTTTGTGTTATTGACAATGCTGATTACAAAGGATAGGATTTCAATAGATACAAGGCAAGCTAACACGAAGAAGCGTTATATGTAATTGTGATAATTAAAGTTAGATGTAAAAAATGTGATGCTGAAACTAGGCTATCCCTGGCTGATTTAAGTTATAATGGCCTTTTTCGCTGTTGGAAATGTAAGCAGTCACATATATTTGTGGTAGAGAATGACGAAATAAAATATCTTAAACTACTCAACGATGAAAAATACGGCAATCAATTGGAATTGGACTTCTAGATAATACTTCACACGAAACCACCTTACAAATCAAATATTTAATAATAAGGGGGAGCTGATTGCTCCCCCCTAATTTATTATTTTTCACATCACTGGTCGGGGTGGGCGGATTCGAACCGCCGACCACCTGAACCCCATGTAGCTGGTAGAAAAGGCGGAGGCCGCTTGCCTCCTTTCTGAGTTGATTGTAGTATAGTGGAGATTCCAAGTCAATAGATTGGGGATAACCGGGTTGGTAGACCGTGCAGGTCAAAAGGTAGAACTATAACCTTCTCTAAGACCTTCGCCTTGGTCTATTAAAGTTCGAATCCCCTTAGGTGGAGCTGAGGGGACGGAACAAAGAACTTTCCAGTTAAAATTCAGTTTAATATTATGACTTTTAATCAGGGTGTCACAGGTTCGAGACCTGTACGGCCTACCAAACAAAACTATTCCACACCCCGGAATTCAAATATTTTTGGAGTTGTCCGTTACACATTAGAGATCCTTAGCGAATCCCCAGTCTTATTCCGTGAATTGTTTAAACCTTTCCACAATCCAGATCATCCCTTCAGTGTCTAATTCGCAATATTTCTCCAAATCAGATCGTACTTTGTTTCGTTCTTCATCGGACACTTCACCATAAGTAACCTTCTCAAATTGAATGCTGGCCAATTTCCCATCTGCTATATCTAATTCTTCGTACCCTCTGCCTGTTACCGTCGGTAATACAGCTTTCAATGACGCACTCCCTTTCTGGCTCGGATGGTAATAGTCGAAATTTCGAAACGGCGTAAGTAAGTCTACTGTTCTATTGACTACCTGGTTCACCCAAACTTCACATTCCGGGAAAGCATTACCTAGATCTTTAAGTATTCTTTCTTCAAACCCCTTATTAAAGGCAATGATACTACCGGAATCACCGAGAATCTTTTGAAGTTCTTCCAGAAGCATTGGTCTGGGGTCTTGGGTCCCTTCAGCAAGAAATGAGTAATGTTCTGGGTTTGAATGCGCGTCCCGAACCACATGAACAGAAAACTGAAAGGGAGTATGCTGGTACGGTCGAGTGCCATCAAAAGGCGGTACAGCCGGACTAATAGTCTCAAAATCCATATAATAGAGGGGGTATTCTAAAGACGCTAGGAAACCTTTTATGGCCTCCTTATCTAGGTGCGTTTCCCCTGTTATTAATGATTCCTTCTGGATAGCCTGTTTTTCGCTAAGCTTATAATCGACCGGTATATCTTCTATAGATACGATTCCACTATTGTACAGGTCAAAGGATTTCATTCCGCTGTAATAGAGGGTAAAGACATTCGTTTCAGGAAGATGTTCCCAGCATTCCTCCAGGGGGCATTCATAGGGATCTCGACAATGGGGACCGATAATAACTTCAGGGCATTCCCCGAGTGAGATGACCCGTAGCATAGAATTAATCCTGTCACGAGTATCAACGGCTATGTTCTCAACTTCTGCTGTGACGTCTGCGATTGTAAAAAGCTGTGAAGGATCAATCTCACCATCGCGGAAATATTTATTATTTATGTAGACGAGGCAGCATTTTCTTATTGTTAACCCCTCCTCTTCGCAGCAAAATTTTTGGAAAGAGAGGTCATCAATATGAATGCCCTTTACAGAAGTAGAACTTTTAATCTCTAAGATGTCCCACTCTTCTTCGCCGGATGGATAGAGTACGTCGATTCTGGAGTAAAGGTTCCCGGTAAGTATCCCGGCTTCAAAAAGGGGCTTCCTTTCTTTTATTAAATTTTTCGTTTGGTTGATATTGCCCATAAAACTCTCTTGCGGAATGTTTATTCCCTCGGGAAACAACTCCTTGGCTAGCTCGCCAATAAGATGTCCCTGATCGAAGATGTATTGGGTTGTGGCATCCGTTTCAGGAAGCCTTTTAGGATCGTTAACTTCTACCCATAATAATTTGGGACACTGGAGTCCACTTAAATATTTCGATTTACTCAATAGACTCGTTTTCACAATTACAATACTCTCCTTTCACCTCTATTTTCCCCTAGTTTTGATATATGGTCTCCTTCTAGACTAACCGGTTATTAGTCTTCAATAAAATCTACGTGCTAATTAATCATCTCAATAAATATTGAAACATCTTTATAATGGAATTGCCTATAGTACTGTACTTATACTCCAAAGTTTTGCAAAATCCGGGGGGTTATCTTCTAAATATAGACTTCCATGTTGTCCTTTGATAAGTGAGCTAACAGGTAGGATATTGAAAGCCGTATTATCTGAAATAATATAACGATCATGAAGACTTTTAAGGATATTAAGATCCGTGATCACCTTAATTTCCGCTTGTATTCCCAGATGGTTTAACTCTGCTCTAAATGGAGGGAATTGGCGCTTTAAGCGGTCTAGTTCCCTGGCTTTGACCATGCTACTTCCTAAAATGCGAATTTCTGTTACATTTACTATATGATTTTCACAATGACACCAATCATCAAGTAATTCAAAACCACCACTTATGAAATGTTTGTCTAGCCACCATAAATATCCAGTGCAATTATCGAACACTTTGTACAGATTTATTAGATTTCGATATTGTAAATTCGGATTTATTGGCCAGGAAATAACTGTGTCTTCGAAAGGCACCCTATCTGCCTGGACTATGCTAAGAACACCATCGGTGCTAATTAGGTAGAGGCCAATGCCAAGTTCCTGTAACTCAGTTAATAGTGGTTCCTGCCCTATACCAGTTGGAATAACAAAATAAATAGAAAGATTTGGTAATTCATGTCGAACTTCTACAAGGGTTTGCCAATCAGGGTTCTGCTTATAAGAACTAGGGTCTTCTCGCACAATAATAACTGCATCACTACTACGCCCACGCATCACACGTCTAACTCTTATTGGAGGTTGCCATTCTAAAGAAGGGTGTATGTTAACCCTTTCTGAAATATGGAACCCATTCCTTTTGAAATGGTGAAGAACTTTGTCTTCACATTCAGCACTGTCCATATTACATACCGCTACACAATTTACGGTAATTTGTATTTCTACCTAACTGGCAGAACAAGTGATATTTCAGCTTTAAGAATACGTAATCGTAGCTTAGTGCACTATATTCTCTTAAGTATACGCCCTTTATTAGATGTCAATCAATATCTTCTCATCAGCTATTTTAACTTATCTCACAGTGAAATGGATCTAAAAAGGTCCGTTGATTGTTACGTCTAAAGATGAGACTTGGCACCAAGGGGTAACAAAAGAGCGTTTTTATAGTGCTGAAGAGACCGTTAAAAGACTATGGCTATAGTCTACTGATTCAACGGAGGTTATGTAGAAGTGACGCGTCATACACCTCACCCCGCCCGCCGTCAATTACGATGGTCTGGCCCGTAGATATACGTTCCGTAGCCCCAACACATGAGCTTATGCAGGGAATCTTCATAGATGTTGCACAACTCTCTCCCATATGACGACCGCGAGAGCATACGATACCTTTCGCTTTGGCAAGTAACGCCGTAAAAGCAGCAAAACCATCACTTTTCATCTCGTCCACACTGGCGGCTTCTTCTACAGGCTTTCCTTCCAACTTGGCCATAAACTCGTTAATCATGGACGCCGTTGTTTTGCCCCCGAATTTCTTGATAATATTACCCGCCGTTGTTTCGTCTAGCTCGTGGTATAGGAGGACACCTGGCCTATCAATAATAAGGATACTGCCTTCCCGGAACTTCTCCATGTCCGTAGCTTGTTTCACGGTAAAGGCTTCGCCGGCAGCGATCCCGCCGCTAATGGGCACGCCGCTAGCGATCAGGACATCACAGAAACTGTCTTTCAATTTGTTGATGATATAGGGAAAGAGTCCCTTGAAAATATCGGCAGCTGCCTGACATTCGTCTTCAGATTGTGGCGCATATCCGGGCTCGAATCTCATCTTAGCATAGTATTGACCGCAGTAACACTCTATTGGTAGGCTCTTACTCCAAGCCTCGCGAAAATTAAGACAGAGTAGGTCTTCTTCTAAAAGACTGGGGACCAGTATTATATCCGCCCATGATATTAAGTCTTGATGCAGCCTGATGTTTTTAGAACGGTGTTCGAACCCCTGGATCCCTATTGACTTCAGAGTTACGCTAACGGATTGCTGAAGTAGTTCCCCCTCATTACCCTCGAGCCCCGCACTTTCAATCTCAACTCCTGCAGTTGATAGGATAGGGTCAGAGTCTACTTCTCTTCGAAAGGTCGCTTTAAATATCGGGCCTAAGGAGTTATCAGCGCTATGGGCAAAGAGAATCCTCTTCACTGCCTTCATGTCAGCCTCTCACAGATGATTATGATCCGGTCGTCACGAGTATTAGTTAGAAATATACATAAACATCTCGTGCTAGTCAACTGATAGTTGTCTATTTGCTCACCTAATCATCCAGTTGATAGTCTTTGAGACAAAGGATATATAAATGAGCATAGGTAAAAGGATAAGAAAAAGAAGACAAGAGTTGAAGCTTACTCAAGAGGACTTGGCCAGTGCTCTTGGTTTGACGCCACAGCACATCTCAGGAATAGAGCAAGATAAGCGGAATCCTTCTTTATCATCACTCGCAAAGTTAGCCGAAGAATTGGGTGTAACGGTTGATTACTTGGTTACAGGAAAAGAAGGGGTGATAGTAGATACAATACCGGCAATTAAAGCCGACAAAAAGTTGTCTCTTGAATCAAAGAAAGCTCTTGTTAGCTTGGTAACAGAGCTATACAGCATTCCTAGAAGTAACAACAAATAGTATACCCAGAATCACAATAACTAATCTTTACACATGAATCTTGTATCTAGCGGTGACAGATTTTCAGCAATTATAGAAGCAGCTTTCTGACCTCTTCTCTGAACCTTCCCTTTGACTTCCAACCATCCTTCTCGAAACAATACCTCACCACATTTTTCTTGAACATCGCTAAACACGGTAACATCAGCTATGCCTGTTCCATCTTCCATTATTATATAGACTACCCTATTACCGTTCCTCGTAGGCGGTGTCTGGTAGCGAATCACAGACCCGGCTATCCTTACCGTTTCACCTGTAGTTATTGACGGCAGATCTCCCATCTTGGTGATTCCGTCATCCAAGGCACAGAAATCTAAAGGGTGCGCCGTTAAATCCAAGGACAGAAGTTCCCTCTCCACCAGCATCTTTACCTTTATATCACCACCGGGAGTATCCTCCTGCACATCACTTTCTGCCCTGGGCTCCTCAAATAGAGGCCTTGCTCTCCTGTCCGTCTTACCCTTAAGATTCACCAACTCTGGAACCTGATGAAGCAAGTTGCTCCGGTTTCCCAAGGAATCAAATGCCCCAACCTTGACCAGGTTCTCCAAAATCAGTCGACTGACATTGGTTCTCAGGGCAAAATCTCTCAGAGAAGTAAATCTATGCCTTGCTCTCTCTGATAATATAAATTCCATTGTTTTTGTTGACATTCCCTTTAGCTGTTTGAGGCTGACTCGTATTGCTCCATTATCTACCGTATAGTTGTCAGAAGAGTTGTTAATATCGGGAGGTAAAACTTCAACCCCAAACCTTTTCGCTTCGGCTACAAGGACGCGGGGCGGATAGTAACCCATAGGTTGGTTTGATAATGCCGCTGCCAAGAATTCAGCAGGATAGTGACGCTTTAACCAGAGGGTTTGATAGGCAGTAATAGCATAAGCACAAGCGTGCCCCTTGCAGAATCCATACGCAGCAAAGGCAGCCAGTTGTCTAAATACTTTTTCAGCAATACCTTTAATAACGCCATTCTTAATAGCACGAGAAATGAAGGAGCCTCTCATTTTCTCCATTTCCTCTTCGGTTCGGTCATGTGTCATTGCCCGTCTGAAACCATCAGCCTCAGCATAACTCATCCCGGCCAGGTCATGAGCAACTCTAAGGACCTGTTCTTGGTACAAGATCACCCCTAGAGTCTCACTAAGAGCATTTTTGAGTTTAGGATGGAGGTACTTTACGAGTTCCTTACCGTGTCTTCTGGGGAGGTAATCCTTATCCATGTTTGACTTGAGCGGACCCGGGCGGACAAGTGATATTGACACAATAATGTCTTCGAAACGATTGGGAAGAAGCCTGCCCGCCATCTCCCTTTGTGCCGGTGATTCAAGCTGGAATGTTCCGATGGTTTTACTGCCTCGCAGCATAGCAAACGTCTCGGGATCGTCTCTCGGTACTTTCTCTATGTCGATATCAATTCCATGACTCCGCTTGATGTTGCTCAGTGTATCCTCAATGACGGTCAAAGTAGGTAGTGATAACAAATCCAGTTTTACAATCCCCAACCGCTCAACATCGTCTTTGTCATACTGACTGATAATGTCTCCGCCGCTAGACCATTCGAGTGGTACCAATTCAGATAGCTTACCGTCACCGATCAGCAATCCCCCCAGGTGGACAGATAGATGTTTGGGAAATCCATCTATAGCCGTGCATAGCTTAAAGAAGTCAGCAAGATCTTCTCTCTTGTAGATAGTGCTATGCTTCAGCTCAGGAAGCGTATCGGCATATTCCATAAGCTTGGAAGCGGATAACCAGTGGATACCATTGCAGGCTTCCTCTATTATCGTCTTTGGTATTTTCAGGGCTTTACCGATATCGCGGATTGCACCTCTGGCCATATAGGTATTGATTGTACCCACGCAGGCGACATTCTCAATACCATACTTCTGATAGATGTAATCCTTTACCTCATCCCTGCGTTTCCGGTCAACATCCAGGTCAATGTCGGGAGGCTCATACCTCAGAGGATGCATAAAACGTTCAAAGAGAAGGTTGTATTCAAGAGGGTCAATATTGCTGATATCGAGTGCATAGACAACCAGACTATCTACGGCACTGCCCCTTGCCTGGCATCTTATGTCTCTGCTTTTCGCCCAACGAACTATATCCCAAACCACCAGGAAGTAGCTGCAATATCCGAGCTTCTTAATAGTATCAAGTTCATACTCAAGACGATTCTTTATTGAAGTTGATAGTAAACCGTATTTTATTTCAGCTCCCGCAAAGGCTATCTTTCTGAGATAACCGTAATCAGATTCCCCCTCTGGAATATCAAACCTGGGAAAGCGGGGTTTGCCCAGTTCCAACTCCAGATTACACCTTGAAGCAATCTCTTCGGTATTCTTTATAGCTTCAGGGAGATCTCTGAAGAGCTTCATCATTTCCTTATGCGATTTTAGATATTGCTCTACAGTCCGATAACCATTCAGTTGAGTAACTGGTATGTTCTGGTCTATAGCGTTAAGCAGCTCTTTAACTCTGTATCTCCTTAATTCAACGTAATGTACATTGTTCGTAGCTACTACAAGTAAACTCTCTTCCTTAGCAAATGAGACAAGTTGGTAACTGTCAGAAAATCCTTCTCTTGAAGGATAGCGAGTAAGCTCTATAAAAAAATCCTCCCCAAAGATTTCTCTATAAAAGCACGCTGCCTCTTTAGCTTTATTACATTTACCTTTACTAAGTAACGCAGGTATTTCACCTTTGCTGCAACCGCTTAGAGCTATGAGTCCGCTACTGTTATCCCGCAGCATCTCTCTGGTGACTTTTGGTTTTCTATCCCGATTAGATAAATGAGCTTGTGTTAATAAGCGACAAAGGTTTGAGTATCCTTCGTGATTCTTACAAAGCAGGGTTAGGTGATACCTACCCTCCAGATCAGTCTCGACCCCTATGATTGGTTTTATACCCAGCGCCTTAGCCTTATCATAGAACCGGATAGCACCTGTCAACCGATTATGGTCGGTTAGAGCTAATGCGGGCATTTTCAGTGTAACTGCTCTATCCAGGAGTTTATCTAAAGATGAAGCTCCGTCTAGAAAGCTATATTGAGAATGGACATGAAGGTGAATAAAGCTCATAGTTACAATCCTAGTCGAGGACTCTTGAAAGAAACCACTGCTCCCCAAGCCGGTAAAGCTCATAAGTCCCGGTGCTTGAGTTTTTTGCATTCACACGGATGAAAAGACGCATCGCCTTGGTATTCCACCAATCGGAAGGCTCTCTCCACCAACCGATAACTTCAAGGACTCTATAGAGACGCTTCCTCCATATGAAGGCAGTTATCATAGATTCCTTATTCTGGTGGACTTTAACTGGTTCACCAACGAGCTTCGACATGGCGTTGACTCCAAAGAGGGAAAGGAACTAGTATTATAGTAGAACATATGTTCCATTGTCAAGGGGTTTTTGTCAGAGTTTTAGATATATCTTAAAATTATTTTGCCTGGGGACATGCTGTGATAAGGTGCTAACTGTTTGGCTATCTGCTAGCGAACTGCTAGAATTAAGAGGGAATTTAATAAGGACGGCTCTTATGGGAGAAATCCTCGTTGGCACCTGTTCTTGGACTGACCGGACCTTGATCGAAAGTGACCGGTTCTACCCTGACTGGGCACACTCGGCAGAGGCACGTTTGAGGTATTATGCTATCCAATTTCCGATAGTCGAAGTGGACAGCTCCTACTATGCTTTACCTAATGAAAAGACAAGTGGGCTATGGGTCGAAAGGACCGGTGATAATTTTATATTTGATGTGAAGGCCTTCAGACTTTTTACCCACCATCCTACTCAACACAATGCCCTACCTAGAGATATTAAGGAGGCGCTGCCTTCACAACTGAAGGAGAAAACAAACATTTACCAGAGGGATATGCCTGCAGAACTGCTTGATGAACTCTGGAAACGGTTTGAGAGTGGACTACTACCTTTAGATAGTGCGGGTAAGCTGGGAGTGATACTTCTTCAGTTTCCTCCTTGGTTCTTTCCCGGAGACCAGCAACAGGAATACATACTGTCATGCAAGGAAAGACTGCCCCAGTACAAGATTGCCATTGAATTCCGGCACAATTCCTGGGTTAACGAACAAAACAGGGAACGGACATTGGGTTTCCTCCGCGATAATAACTTGCCCTATGTATGCGTTGACCAGCCCCAAGGTTTCAAATCGAGTTTGCCGCCCATTGCTGAAGCAACATCAGATATTGGCCTTGTAAGATTCCATGGTAGAAACACTCAGATGTGGGAGAAAAAAGGTGCAACCGTTACCGAGCGTTTCAACTACCTTTACAGCGAGGAAGAGCTGCTCGAATGGGTTCCCCAGATAAAAGAGCTGGCATCGAGGACTCGTCAGCTACACGTTCTCTTCAACAACTGTTACGAGGATAGTGCGGTATCAAATGCCAGCCAGATGCGTCGGATGTTTGACTGAAAACGGGGTTGAGGAGGAAAATCCATGCCAGAAAAGGAGCAACCACCATGCCCACAAATAAAAAGGGTTGGCTGAACGAGTTGAACCTGGAGCAGCGTGAAGCGGTAACATATGGAGATGGTCCTCTTCTGGTTGTTGCCGGTGCCGGCAGTGGCAAAACCCGAACCCTGGCTTATAGAGTAGGTCATCTTATTTCCCAAGGTATACAGCCACAACGAATTTTACTTTTGACATTTACCAGACGAGCAGCCAAGGAAATGCTGAAACGTGCTGCCTCGGTGGTGAAGAACGGGGCCTCCGTGACAAACCAGGTGTGGGGAGGGACTTTCCATGCCTTTGCAAACCGTATCCTTAGGATGTATTCCCAGGCGGCCGATCTTTCTCCGGACTTTACAGTGATTGATAGGACCGATGCTGAAGACCTTTTAGATGTAATTCGTAATGATTTAGCCTTTTCTCAGAAAGCAAGCCGATTCCCTCGAAAGAGTACTTGCCTGGCCATTTATTCACGGAGAATCAACGGAGAAGAAGAGTTAGAGACTGTTTTGAAGAGAGATTATCCCTGGTGTGAGATGTGGATAGAGGAACTGAAGGCTCTCTTCCGTGAGTATGTGAACCGCAAGCAGAAACAGAACATACTTGACTACGATGACCTGTTACTTTACTTGTACTACTTATTACAGAATGATGAGGCTGCAGAATCAATTGGTGGTCGTTTTGACCACATCCTGGTAGACGAGTATCAAGATACGAACAAGATTCAAGCCGGTATTCTAATCGGGATGCGGCGACAGAGTAACAACATTATGGTTGTTGGCGATGACGCGCAAAGCATATATGGATTTCGTTCAGCAACCATACGTAATATGCTCGACTTCCCCAAGCAATTCCCGGGGACAAAAATAATAGCCCTTGAACAAAATTATAGATCCATCCAACCAATACTTGATAGCACCAATCAGGTCATTGCACAGGCGCACGAGCGATATTCAAAGGATTTATGGTCCGACAGAAAGGGCGAACAGAGGCCAGTGTTAATTACCTGCGTCGATGAGAATCACCAGGATGACGAAGTAATTCGACTCGTGCTTGAGCACTATGAGCAGGGTATCCCTCTTCATAAACAGGCGGTGTTGTTCCGGGCTGCTTCTCATTCCAATTCTCTCGAGCTAGCCCTGACCCGTAAGAACATTCCATTTCACAAATACGGTGGTTTGCGGTTTCTTGAAGCGGCCCACATTAAAGATTTGATCAGCTTTTTGAGAATCCTTGAAAATCCACGGGATGAAATTGCCTGGTTTAGAGTGCTTCAGTTACTTAACGGGGTGGGACCGGTGACGGCAGCCTCCGTATTTGATCATATTCAAAGTAACAGATTTAGTCATTCTGCCATAGAGTCTTTTAAGGCGCCGGTATCAGCAAAAAAAGAAATGGCCGAATTCAGTAGTTTACTGAATGACCTGGTAAAAATGGGGGATGATAACACTGGTGTTCAAATTGAAAGAATCCGTCAGTTCTATGGGCCGATTTTATGGCGGAACTATGAAAACGCGGAGCCGAGAGAAAACGATATTGAGTATCTAAGCCTTCTGGCGGCCGGATACAGTTCAAGAAGGCAGTTCCTGGCTGATTTGATTCTTGATCCGCCAACATCTACCGGTGATTTCGCTGGCCCTCCAATTAAGGATGAAGACTGGCTTATACTCTCAACGATACACTCGGCGAAAGGCCTAGAATGGGATGCCGTGTATCTCATACATGCTGCAGACGGTTGCTTACCTTCAGATATGTCCACCGGCAGCGATCAGGAAATTGAGGAAGAACTCCGGTTGGCCTACGTAGCTATGACACGTGCTCGGGACTTCCTTTACGTTTTATGGCCCCAACGCTATTATCTCAGACCGTTTGGGCTTTCTGAGAGACATAACTATGCTCAGTGTTCGAGATTCTTTACCGACGAAGTACTCAACACAATGGATGAGATTGCTGTAGGACAGATACCGAGACATGAAGATACGTTGACTAAAATTAGCAGTAAAGACGACATTGCTAGCCGTATTCGCTACATGTGGGAATAGGAATGAATTAGTAACATCTGCCCTGCTCCCCAAAGGGAGTCCAGCAACGATGTTGGTAAATTAGAAAAAAAGGAACGTTTTTATATTGCTTAAGAAGCCATTAAAAGACTATGGATATAGTCTACTTAGCCAATTTCTTTTTAGAAAGCCCCGATACAAAAGGGGCTTTTGTCCTATTTGACAATCTAGCTTGATTTTCAGCTTCATTATTTAACATTTAGTCACAAAGTGATATGAGAAGAACTAGCTCAATTATCATCCCCCTCCCGAGAGCACATGACATTTTTAAAAAGTGACCTCAGGATCAAGT
>JAUWYE010000016.1 GCA_030615965.1 Dehalococcoidia bacterium
CGCTCAAGAGTTCCAGCCAGCGGTTTGATTCTGATGTGGGGACTTCAGTCTCTTTCCCGCAACCAGATTGCCATATAAGGGTAGTTGCTAGCAGCAGTGCCAGCGTGGTGATGGTAATGACCTTTTTCATTTTTCACCTTCCGCTTATGGATTTAACCTGATTCCCTTGTCTCCCCATAACGGCTTGCCCTCATTACTAAGTCTCTGGACGCATGACCTCCGCGATTCGCCCCAGGCGACAACGATGCCGCCGTACCCATCACAGGCAATGGAATTTGCCCCGCCTGCCGCAAATACCACTCCGTTGGCTGGCCACACCATGTTGCCGGCAGCGTCTATCTTCTGGGCCCTTGTGCCAAAGGAGACAATGGCATTTCCTGCCCCGTCGCTTACCGCCATATATGGCCAGAAACTCGAATTTCTGTCGATATAGCATACTTCTTCGCCGCCCGGCTGCCACTGTATATCACCCAAGGCGTCTATCCTCTGGGCGTACACACTCGTTAGACCCTTCCTCAGGTCTTCCCAGATGGCAATAGCACCACCAGAACCGTCACTTGCAACGACACGGTTAGTAGGACATTGTCCTCCCTCTTCTGTTATTCCCAACCGGATGCCATTTTCTGTCCACAGAGTATTGCCCTGAGCATCCAGTCTCTGGGCACAGATATCCCAGAGCAGGGCTTTGGGTGAATCATCTTCTACTTTCCCGCGGGGCACCTGCATCCACACGGCGATAGCCCCTCCTGAGCCATCACCTGTCAACCGCAACTCTTCAGCACCTGCCTCTTCGGAAGAGGTATATAGAAGCACACCATCTTGACCCCAGGACTGGCTTCCTTCGGTGTTGACCTTCTGGGTATAGACGCAGGTCACTCTCTCACCTGGATCGCCCGTTCGCTCCTGCCAGGCGATTATGGCTCCACCATCACTATCACTCACCAGCTGTAGGGAGTTGGCCTGATACCCGTCAACATAAAATGACACTCCGTCCTCTCCCCATGGGAAACCGCCATCAGAGTCTAGCTTTGTTACCAGCAGAGTTCTTTCATTGTAAGTATTATCGGTGGCAATAACAGCTCCACCAGCATTATCGCTTACCATATGGTCAACTCCTCTGACCTCCTTTTGCCACAGGATGCTACCTTCAGAATCTACCCTGATAATATGCGTTAGGTATGGAAACTGGCGCTGACTGGGAGGCTGCTTCCAATCGGGCTTTGAGGGATATGCGCTCCAGGCGATAATGGCTCCCCCAGAGCCATCGCTTACAATATGAAGCTCGTGAAAGCTATCACACTCCTTATATCCGCTGCCGGTGAGCACGCCTTTCTCTCCCCACAGAGGGTTCCCATCAGGGCTTATTTTCTGAACATAGAAATCATGCTGGTTGCTGCCCTTGATGTCTTCATAAATGGCTATAGCGCCACCAGTACCATCACCTGTTACCCGGGGGCCATATGGCTGGCAAGCTTGGCGCAGACAACCACAACCTGCGGTTAATATTGTGGCCGCCAGCAGGATAACAACCAGAACTATTGTGTAAAAATTGACCAGCTTTCCCATTTTTTCACCTTGCGCCTATGGACTCAGTCTGATTCCCTCATCTCCCCACAGAGGATTTCCTTCAGCGTCTATTCTTTGCAGGTATGATTTTTCTACGGTATAGACGTCTCTACCCGTTCCCCACGTAATGAGGGCTCCTCCAAGACCATCCTGTGATATTGCTGCGTAGTTGCAGTTTTCCTTAACGCCGGTTGCCACCGGAACTCCATCATCCTGCCAAATCAGTCTTCCATCGGCGTCCAACCTCTGAACCCGAAGTATTTCCCCTTTATCCACTAACTTGCCGCCGATATAATACCAGGCAATAAGAGCACCGCCTAGACCATCAGTATCTACTTTGCAGGTAAGTCGGGGGGTATCTCCACCTTGCCAAACCTGGATACCATTCTCAGACCACGAAGTTTCACCATCTAAATTTAATCTCTGAGCATAGATAGTCACGTTACTTTCCCAAAATATGGTGGTACCTCCCGAACTGTCGCTTACTGGGATAGGGTCAGCGGCATGCTCCAGCTGTGACCTGATGAAAATGGGGGCGTTCTCTGACTGCCACATGATATTGCCGTCGGTATCCACTCGCTGAGCACAAACATCATAAAGCTTTGGCCAGCCCCAATTACTCTGGAGCCAGACGACTACAGCTCCCCCTGAGCCATCGCTCGTCACTCTAATTTCCTGACCGGCAACCTCTTTAGGGGTAATATATAGAAGCATATTGTCCTGTCCAAATGAGAGCTTACCGTTGGAGTCTATCCTCTGAGCAAAGATGCGGCTTTCGGTTTCAGCGTCTGATTCCCACCACATTACAACAGCGCCACCTGCTCCATCGCTCACCAGTTCAAGGTCATCGTATCCATTCCCTTCGCAGTATATTAAGACTCCGTCTTCACCCCAAGGTAAGTCACCTTCGGCGTCTATCTTCTGAATACAGAGATAACCTGATTTGTGATCGCCACGGGCAATAATGATGCCAGCAGCGCCATCACTTATCATATATTTGACTTTTTTAAAGCCCTTGATTTCTCTGTACCATAGAACCTCTCCCTGATAATCAATCTTTATAGTAGCGATTACAGACTTCGGTCGCTCTTCGGGCGGTAAATCCAAATTCACTTTGGAGGGGTATGACTTCCAGACAATAATAGCGCCACCGGAGTCGTCATTAACTATCCGGAGCGAACTTTCACACTGGAATACATAGCCACTACTGACAAGGGTGCCCCTTTCTCCCCAAAGCAAATCTCCCTGGGGGCTTACCCTCTGAGCATATACCTCACGGAAATCACCACCCTTGCGTAGCTGGTAGACGGCAATAGCATCTCCCGAACCATCACTAATAACACCAGGACAATCAACACAGGTTGACATAGACACGCCTGAGGTACGTAATGAGCAACCAGTGCTGAATACCAGACTGCTCAACAAAAGAACTGTCAGACTCACAGCGCACAGGATAACTAGCTTTTTCATTTGTCCCACCAACCCTAAGTGTAAATCCATCCCAAGCTCTCATGCAACCTTTACGTGTAATTAATGTTATACGCAGAGTTGTCCCATCTTGGAGGCATTGAACTTTACACTAAGAAGTGCAACCCAGTCTAACTAACAAAACCGAGGATTGTGCAATAACAATCTAAGCACTTTATTTGATATTCCATTACATAGACCTATAATAATCAAAGACGATAAGGGGACGGTTATCATGACTGAAATTGAAAACAACCTGAAATGGAAGCTAAGACTACGCAACATAGTCCTCACGTTTCTTGCTACATTCATATTCATAGCGATTCTATTCATTGCTGCGGGAAGTATGACATGGATTAATGGCTGGGTATTGGCTCTTATTATGCTTGCTGGCTATGTATCTGGTGTCGTACTTGTGGATCCGGGCCTGTTAGAAGAACGTATTGGTATTAAGAGTAGCCTTAAACGCGAGGATGTCTTATTTGCCATCATGATGGGGCGATTTGGCCCGCTGAGTACTTTTATCATTGCTGGACTTGACTTCCGATTTGGCTGGTCAGTCCCATTCACGGTAGTACCTGTGGTAGTAGGATTTGGTTTTTTTATTATTGGATTTGTGATAACGCTATGGGCGATGAAAGAAAATAGGTTCTTTTCAAGCGTTGTCCGCATTCAGAAAGAACGCGGCCACTATACTATTACCAGTGGTCCCTACCGATTAGTACGACACCCAGGCTATCTGGGGAGCATCATTTATATGCTAGGCTTGCCATTTGCACTGGCATCATATTGGGCGATCATCCCGGCTATTGCCACGAATATTATTGCTGTAATTCGGACAGTTCTGGAGGATCGTACACTCAAAAGGGAACTTGAAGGCTATAAAACATATGTAGCGCGCGTGAAGTCCCGCCTTCTACCAGGTGTTTGGTAGTTGGCGATGTATTTAGATCCAACGAATATTATACAAAAGTCAGTTATGTGCAACGGCAATTCGGCGCATACCATGATGCTTCTTCGGAAATATCAATACACGACTACCAGTTCTCTGCGTATAACTGCAATTACACGCCTCAACAAGTGATTCTCTATCTCCTAGATAGTGTGCTACTACGGCAGAATATAAAGTGTCAGACTGAATATACCTTTTTTAACTATTGACAATTGTATACAATTAGTATACAATATTTGATAAAGAGGCAAAGCAATGCTTCGTATTGAGTCAGTTGAGATTGACGACCACATATTGGAAAAGATTGAACGCAACCATGGTGTGAGATTTGAAGAGATAGAAAACGTATGTCTGTCAGAGCATCGACACGTACGTAGAGGAAGGGAAGACCTTTATAAAGTGTTTGGGCAAACAGCAGCTGGGCGTTATATCCTGGCCGTTTTGGCTAATAAGGGCGGAGGTGATTGGAAAATTGCTACGGCTAGACCTATGACAGATACTGAAAAGCGTCTTTACAAGAAAGCGATAGGAGGTAAATAAGATGGCTGATTTGAATAAGGAATTACAGCGCATTGAACAGGGCGAAGCTTGGGAAGAATCCGATGAGGTTGTCCAAGTAGAAGTCAAAAGGCCTCTGGACAAGGTAGTTCCTGTGCGTCTCCCAGCGGCGGAATGGGCGAAATTAAGAGAGGAAGCGAGAGAATTAGGTGTTGGGCCGACCACTCTAGCACGCATGTGGATTCTAGAGCGCTTGCGCCTGCGATCTATTTCGCCTCAAGATGCATTTAAATTCTTCAAATTGTTAGTTCCAAATACCTTTGGGGAAAGTCTCCTATCGACACTAACTCCGAGAGAAACAGAAGTTCTGGAGTATGTAGCACGAGGCTGTGTAAATAAGCAAATTTCTGAAAGACTTGGGATAAGCGAGGGGACTGTTAAGAGTCACCTTGCAGCAATTCGACAGAAGTTAAACGCAGGTCATGGAATTGTGACGACCTATGCAGAATCTAAGCAGGAAGCTTAGCAAGAAGGGGGGTAATATGGGAAAGTGCGGAGCAGGAATTAATTGTGCAGGCGGTGGTGGTCAATGTGGTGCTGGCGTGAATTGCGCAGGAGGTGGCGGAATCTGCGGTGCTGGGGTTAATTGCGCAGGGAGCTAGCACTCATACACCGTCATCAAAGGGAGAACCAGTTACGATCTACCCGAATCTGTCAAAAACACTCTACATCTTTTCTAAAGACGATCGGATCCTCTATTTGGAACCCGAATATCCAGATTGGATCTCAATTAATATACGCTACAAAGGGATCTTCGACTTATTTGATGGCAGGCATTCAGTTGGCGATATTTCCCGGTTCATAAAGGAACATCATCAAAACGAGTCTGATCTTCTACTTGACCAGATAAGTGCGTTCATTAAAAGTTCAAGAATATTTGAACACAACGCTTCGGTAATACCTCAGGTTTTCAAAACATGTGAGTCTAGACTGAAGTATGTGTATCTTACACTAACGGATGATTGCAATCTGAGTTGCAGATATTGTTATGCCAAAGCCCGAAACAAAGCAAGCAATCTGGGTGTCCAAACTTGGTATACATTTGTGGACAGACTCTTAGATTTCTCAAATCCTCTTACCTTCATTTTCACAGGCGGTGAGCCACTTCTCGTTCCATATTTGTTTGACCTCACCACTTATATAAACAACCACGGTTCAAGTTGCATACTGCTGACTAATGCAACAAAGATAGACAATAGAGATATCGCTAGAAATATCGCTAAGGATTTCGAATTGATTAAAGTGAGCCTTGACAGTCACAGACCCGAAATATCTTCTGATCTACGGGGACACGGCACATTGGACAAGGTAATAGCTGCATTAGGTTTACTTGATGATGCAAAGGCAAATTATACTGTACTTGCAACCGTGAGTAAGCTGAACAAAGAGGATTTGGATGATTTTGCCCA
Organism: Dehalococcoidia bacterium; assembly: GCA_030615965.1. Taxonomy (GTDB): domain Bacteria; phylum Chloroflexota; class Dehalococcoidia; order GIF9; family AB-539-J10; genus RBG-13-51-36. Next base: position 5,953 of record JAUWYE010000016.1, read on the forward strand.
GTATTTCAATGGTAAGGTTTCTTTCCAACCACTTTATCGGATGGGTTCCGCTAAAACAGAGTCTGAACTATTCATATCTGGAGGCGAATATTATGACGCATTGACTAGAACTGGCTTGTTCAAGTACTTGTCAAATTATCACAGGAATATCCACAATTACCGAGGAAACCCATCCAAACGATGTGCCATGGCAACGGAAGAACTGAGCATGGGGCCCAATGGGGATCTTTATCCATGTCATATGCTACACTACCCTGAGCTCAAGGTGGAGAACCTTAGTTCCAAGAAGTCCATAGAGGACTTATACAATAAATCTAAAGTCTTATCCGATCTTAGATCATTAACCGTTGATTCTATCCCGCAGTGCAGAGATTGCTTTGTCAGGAATTTCTGTGCAGGGGGCTGCAGAGCAAGATTAGATTTTTACAACGATGGATTAGAAGGAAATGATTCATTTTGTATTTTCGAGAAGAGGTTGATCCTCGACGCCTTGCTTTACTCATACGGTTAACCACATCCTTATTCTTCGTGGTTTGTATGTTCGCGCGGAACTATCATTTTATATCGTCAGCGAAAATGTAACGCACTAATCCACATTGATTTTCCTGCCCTCCACCTGAATCTTAGCGTATAAGTACAATTATACGTCAACGAGTAACCTTACAGTTTCAAATTGGTGTCGCACTTTCTGTCATAGGCCATAAAGGTTAGCTGTGGAAAAGCAGAGATGGAATCTGTTTGCTCATACCATTGTCTTGGCTGTTGCCCTCTTTAGCTGTCGACCATTTCCTCAGAGTCTTCCAAAGCGGTGTAGACTAGAACATCTCCTTTTGCGGTTAATATCTCAAGTCGTTCTGCGGTGAGTCGGTAGTTGGCACCCTTCGCTATGATGTCAGTATAGCTAAGGGCTTGATTTTCAAGTTCCTGGGGAAGCTCGCCGCTTCTCCATGAGCCTGTTCCCCACCGAATGTCATCACCGCTGGCTGTATAGTCAAGCCTGTAGCTGAAACAACCGGCACGCCCGGTGGCTACGCTATCGCTATCAAAGACAAGTGTGATAGACAGGCCCTCCAGAATCTGCTCGCCGTTCATCGAAACAAGCTGCCAGCCAGTGCCGACAAGGTCGGCCGGATTCATCGGGAGTTCCTCTATTTTTTCAAATACCAGCAGCTTTTGATTCATAGCGTTGTCAATCTCCAGCTTGTTATCGGCAATGCTGTAGAAGGCGGCATCGGTGATGGCATCCCAATATTCTGCCTCCTGCTCAAGAACGCCTTCAGGGGATATACAGCCCTCTTCCGTTCTACCGACCCCCGGTATTCTCAATATATTAGGGTCTTCAGTCGAGTAGTCCCCGTAGTAGATATTGCAGCCGCCACATCCCCAGACGCCCTCGTCGCGGAAGTACAAACTGATGTAGGAGTCCTCAATGAGTTCGTTACCGTTGATTTCAATCAGCGACCATTGAGTGCCATCAAGCTCGTCTGGTTCGCTATTGCAGCCGGTCTGGGGCGTGAGTATTACTGATAGCAGCAATAATAGCGCGGTGATGGTAATTAAGTTCTTCATCGTCAACCTCTACTTGAAATATGATACCACACATATTTTGAGCAGGGAAGTACGTATAACAATCATTACACGCATTGCGTATAATCCATGTTATACGCATGTGACAAAATGCAATTTTGTTGCGTAGGGTTCTGTTGAACAAACATCGGGATATCATCTCTTACGGGCTAAAAAATATCCTGAGGATGAAGGATTTACCCGCGAATACCACATAGATTATTCCGAGTCTGCAAAAAGGGAACTAGCCTCAACCTTCCATAATCGACAACATTATCTGGTTGATTAGCTCTCTTGCTGTAGGTACAGTCGCAGTGAGTACCGATCGCTCCTTATCAGTTAACATGACATTGATGAAACGTCTGTCCTTGTCGTTGCGTTCGGTTCTGACAAGTTGGTCTCGTTCAAGACGTTCAATCAGTGTGGTAATATTATGGCGTTCCGTGATGTCCACTCAGCTATCTGAGACGGACTCATGGTTCCACCATTGACAGGTAGTATCTGTAGTACTATGAATTTGATTGTTGAGAGGGAGTTCTTTCTATAGAAATAAGCGTTGGCATACTTCGCTACTGCATCCGACGTTTGTGTAAAGAGTATGAACGTCCTCAACATGCTATCCTCATGGTCAACATCTATCAATGTGCCTGCCTCCTCTAATAGCTGTTACAGCTACTTGTCGTTGAATACGCCATTAAACAGAATATGGTATTTCTATGGTTGGTGTCAAAATAGTTGGATAGTAGAAGTTGACACTTCATATATGAAGTGTTATCCTGGTATAAATTATTCATACGTGAGGTATTCCTCTAGCACGCGAGATAGGTTGTGATGTTCGTGTGCTAGACAAGGAGATGAAACAAGGGCACGGCTCCATAGATAAAAGTACAAGTCGCTGACGCCAATTTTCATGGATGAGGTAGTATCTATGCTTTACGAGTGAGTGTCGCCTGTCTTCGACAACCTACGGCTTTCTGACGCATCGAGGCGATTGACTCCACACAGTACCGATTAACGTAAAGGAGGTAGACAAAAATGACCAGATCTCAGTTTCCGGCCAAGAAGCATCTTGATAACAGCAGCACAACGGATGTTACCGATTAGACCGAGAAGATATTTCCAGCGGTAGCTATCGGGTTGACATGAGTAGATATAAGCAACCAGTGAAATGGTTAATTTGGGTGCTTTTCATTTCTATAATACTGTCTGCTAGTTGCGGGAGAAAGACAGAAGAAACTGATGTGGCCGCAGAAGTTCCCCTGAATGATGTTATTACTCAGACGAACAATAGCATAGCCGAAGTTAAATCGTTTAGTTTTTCGGCTAAAGGCACTCTATTGGACATATCGACTGGTGAGATAGCAGAGTTTGTTGACGTAGGCGCTGTTGATGTGCCAGATTCCTTTCGTATGAAAACAACCTGGAGTCATACACTAGAGGGACAATGGCAGTCAAGGGAAATTATTGTTGTTAGTAGGACAATGTACATAAAGTATGATGACCATGATTGGACGAGTGGCCAATGGTCAGAGAAATCTTTGCAACCACCAGAACCAACTGAAAACTTGAAGTTACTCAACAACCTTCAGAAATTACCGGATGAAGTAGTAAATGGTGTGGTCTGTTTCCACTTCAAAGGCACAATTGATTTAGAGGAGCATACTAAGGAAGAGGTTCTGATGGTTATGGAAATCTGGATAGGAAAGAGTGATTCACTACCGAGACGAGTTAGCTTACTCATGCAATTCCTGAAAGAGCCTAAATCTGTCTTCGCAGGAGGAAGGGTCCTCATTGGTGAGATAAGAGAATTCTATGATTATAATCAGCGTGTCGACATTGAAGCACCACTTCAATAGGAGGATAATCAACGGACTATCCTCTTTGCACTCTACCACTTAAGACGATAAGGGGGAATGTCGAGCAGATATCCAATCAGTTCTTCACAAGCTGTGGCGGATCACAGTAGCACAAATGAAAGAGACACTCACCACGAAAAACGGCAGACCAAGGTTTGGAAATTTACAGTAAACGCGTAAAAATCCTCTTCGGAACGGAACTTCTAGGAGGTGAGACATCGAAGACTTCCTATAAACTTCTTTCCCCATCGTAATGGAGTGATTAGTAGCATCTACTAGAATGTATACTATCCCGTACGTTCAAAGTTAGGGAAGAAACCTCACATGACTGGTAGGATTGAGTCTATACAAACCAAAACAGGAGGGAATTATGAAGAGTGTGAAAATCATTGGTGCTTTGATCCTGATAATTGCCATTACAGCATGTGTATTCCCCCAGTTCTGCACATGTGAGTCTCAAGGTAAAGCCATCACACTAGCCGATGGAAAGACTGTTCCGATGAAATGCAAGTGGACAGCCGCAGCAGAAATAGTCGTTGCAGTACCTCTTATTACCGTAGGATTGATGATGGTCGCAAGCCGCCGAAGAGATGTACATAATCTGGCTATTATGGGGACAATTCTCGGTATCTTCATGATGCTCATACCCACTGGCCTCATTGGTGTGTGCCAGTCTTCAATGATTTGTAATACTTTGATGAAACCGGCCTTGGTAGGTCTGGGATCTGTAACAGTATTTGCCTCTCTTGTTGGCTTGTTGATTTCTTTGCGAAATAGGGATCGAGCATGAGTTTGATTGGCCTAGTCCTGCGTAATATAAGAGGTAATGCCATCAGAAGCCTGATGATCTTTCTTTGCGTAGTATGCATAGCCAGCTTCTTCGTATCCACAACACTCATTATCAGAGGGGCAGAGCTTAGTCTGCAAAGGGGGTTGGAGAGGCTTGGAGCTGATATATTGGTAGTTCCCGTGGGAGCAGAGTCCAAAGTAGAAACGGTCCTGCTTATGGGTAAACCAGCGAGAGTCTGGATGCCTAAGGAAAACATGGAGAAATTGGCCACAATTCCGGGAGTAGACCGAGTCTCACCGCAGATTTATCTCAGTTCGCTCCATGGTTCTTCTTGCTGTGCTGTATCTGGGATGTCGCTGGTGGTCTTCGATCCCGAAACCGACTTCACCATTAGCCCATGGCTCCAAGAATACCTGGGAAGAACATTAGCTCCAGGTGAAGTTATCGGAGGGAAATATGTGTCTGTCCCACCTGGAGAGAAGTCCCTTAGGCTCTACAATTATAATCTTACATTGGTAGGCAATCTTGAGGCAACAGGAACCGGCATAGACCGTACAGTCTTCATGACCTTAGAAACCGCTTACGATATGGCTAAATTTTCTTTAACTGCGGCGGAAGAACCTCTAGAGGTGCCATCTGACGTCATCTCGACAGTACTGGTCAAGACCGAGCGTGATGCTGACCCACACAGGGTAGCTCTCAGGATTCTGTTTGATATCCCTGGTGTTGTGCCGATAGAGAGTCCTGACCTTTTCGGCGCATTCCGCCAGCAAATACTTGGGTTGCTCTGGGGGCTCTTTGCTCTTCTGATTATCGCGTGGATATTGTCCATAGTGCTCCTGGGCTTGATATTCTCCATGGCTGTCAACGAGAGACAGAGAGAAATCGCGGTCATTAGGGCACTTGGAGCTACTCGCAACTTCGTATTCCGTTCACTGCTTGCCGAGTCCTCTATCCTGGCTATGACAGCTGGAGCATTCGGAATTGTCCTCACCACCTTGGGAATCTTCGTTTTTAGGGACTTCATATCCGATTCACTTGGTATGCCCTACTTATTCCCATCTCTGCTCTCTCTTTCCTTTCTTTTTGTGATAGGAGTATTCCTGTCTCTACTCACTGTTGTCTTGGCAGCGTTCGTACCTGCACTCAAGATCAGCCTGCAGGAACCTGCGATTGCCATGAAGGAGTAGCAACGATGATTTCTCTGATTGATGTCACCAAGCAATATAATCTTGATAATGGCACTATCGTTACTGCGGTAGAAAACGCCAATTTGGATGTACAACGTGGTGAGTTCATCGTAATCGTCGGTCGTTCAGGTGCAGGTAAGACCACGTTGCTCAACCTAGTAGCTGGTCTGGCCAAACCTAGTTCAGGTAAGGTTTTGATTGAGAATGTCAGCTTTGAAGATATAAATGACAGGCAGTTATCACTTCTGCGCAATCAGAAGATAGGATTCATTTTCCAATTACCCAGTCTGCTTCCTTCCCTCACGGTTTTGGAAAACGTGTTACTGCCAACGATCTTACATACTTCTACCAAGGAGAGGAAAGACGCACGAGCGGAATGCCTTCTGAGAACTGTAGGGCTCTCAGAGAAAATGCATACGTATCCCAGGCAACTCTCAGCTGGTGAGCAGAAGAGAGTCGTAGTCGCCCGCTCGCTGATAAATCAGCCAGAAATTCTGCTTGCTGATGAGCCAACCAGCAACCTTGATGAACAGACAGAGAAGGACATTATGACCCTACTCAAAGATATCAACAGTAGTGGAACTACCCTATTGGTGGTGACTCATGACATGGCACTTGCCCAACACGCCTCGCGGGCCTTTAGGATGAAGAATGGCTTTCTTGAGGAGCTAGAGATTAACGTATTTTGAGGCTAAAGGGATATTCCCTTCTACGGAAAACGATGAATCTGTGTCCAGATGGTTGGCGAAAAGAGCATTAGACGAATCACTTTCCAGTAATTGGCCTGCTCTCAAGATAGCACGATTCTAGCAAAACGTAGGTGCCGAACGCATTCGGAGCGTTCGTTAGGTGGGCTACAGGAAAACCTTCACAAATGAGAGTGACATGATGTAATCAGATGGCGAAGGCTGCAATTCAACCCAACGGTAACGAGATATCGCATTTTCATGATCACTGTAAGTAAGAATGTTGTAATAATAGGGGTTTGACAAACCATATGCGAACTGCTATAATATGCTCATGTAGATGTTCATATACGAAGCATTCAGCGTTGACCTGCGCAGAGGTAGTGTTGATCTGTTTAGCGGAGCCGTAGTAAATCGGTCATTGGGTGATACAGAATGAAAGATGACGAGAGGAGAATCTAGGAGAGTGTAATTAAGACCGGAAGTCAACAGACCCTTGTACGGCCTGTCTGTCCAAATGGAGAGCAGGTCAAGGGGGTGATGTATATGGATAATAGGTGATATAACGCCAAAATACTAGAAAGCTCTCAATAAGAGTAGGAGGAGTAATATGAAACGCAAGTGGATGATAGTGCTCTTTGTGTTAGTTCTTTTTCTCGGTGGAGCCGGGGCTGGGTTGATGAGTTTGAACACTGCTCAGGCACAGAACATTGATGTCTCTCTTGTATTTGACAATGCTAGGGAAGCAGCTTCAAGGGTACAATCATATCGGTTAAATGATGACGCACAGTTGCTGGAGCTAAAGACGGGCCGCCTTATCGATTCAAATGTAGATGCTATATGTATTGTCCCTAACAGTTGGCGAGTCATGACTAGTGACGAATGGGGGAGACGGGAAATCATCGTTCATGATGGTAAGATGTATGGTAACAAGAATGGAGAGACGCAGATATGGAATGTAGGAGACTGGCACTCCATTTACGGAGACGCTAAACCTTGTCTAGCACCGGGTGTCAATCTTAAGGCTACGGAGACCATTGAAGTCCTGCCTGACGATATAATTGAGGGGGTCACCTGCTTTCACTTTAGAGATAAGGTCAACTGGGAGACAAGCATGAGCAAACTGATGTCGGAAGTGGAATCTGACCCTGACTTGAGATGGCGAATCGATTGGTTGCGAATCTTAGCTAGCAACTCGGAAGTCACTTGTGATATCTGGATAGGTAAAGATGATTATCTGTTGCGAAAGGTATCTCTGAACACCAAACTCAGCGACAATATCAACTGGGAAGGTTACCTTGAAGATGACGGAGTCATCCTGATCTCATCAAAAACCATCGAGATATTTGACTATGACAAGGAGAGCAACATAGTTCAACCACCTTTGATAGGCGGTAATACGACCTTTGACTGGTGCCCAGCCAGTTACCTCTGTGATGATGTGGAGACCCCTTTTGGATGGTTTTGTTATCAGAGCTGGCCAGGCTTGAATATATGTTATGGGGGGCCCTGCTTTGTAGACGGCCAACATCATCCGGAGCTCTGTAATCCGTGGCCCTGCTTTTGCCAAAGTGGGATGTATCCCCCTCTCTGCGGAATATGCCGTGTAGGCTGGTGCTACTGTCGTACTGTCGATATTAGCCGTGGCCTGCCTGATGTATCCTCCGAGATTCTGCGACTCGATAAGTAAGAGTTCCTAGCAACGCGACCTGGATGGATAATCACCAGCCGCTGGTTGATGGCGTTTTGAGTTCCTTGGCTCCTTAAGCTTCACGTTGCACAGAGGAAAGACGCTTTCCCGATGGAAGCATTCCGGATTGTGAGTTGTGAGTTTTGGTCAACTGGTCTCAGGGTGGTGCAAGACATCTTAATGTCCTAGGAATCTTAATCGTAATTGCACCTTCGTCATACTCTTTATTCTTCGACCCGTGAGGTTAAGCGAAGAAAGACTATGATCGTGGACTCCTTGCCGACAATAGATAAGATGTATCATGTTGAACTTTCCGCTATTTTGTGCAACCGGGCGCAATAAGAAGTGAGTGTGAGTCCTCGCTCCTTTTGTGTTCTAGTCACGAAGAAAAACTACCCTTGGCTTTCAACACAAACCCAAAGCTGTCTTGACAAGTACTTAACAATGTCATAACATCAGAGCAACATGGCAGGACCAAAGATATCTGAGAAATACAAATACATGACCCTTCCCCAAGCGGCCAAGCGTCTAGGACTGCACCCAGCCAAGCTTCGTCGCCGGCTAAAGCACGGCGTCTTGCCAGCCCCTACCTTTGTAAACGAGTATGGCTTGAACTTCTTTGATGAGGACTGGCTAAAGGAAGCTCAAGTGATTCTGGCAAACTCCTTCGAGGGGCAGGAAAGACAGCAACAGGAGGGCTAATACCATGTCAAATACACAAAAGATACAGGGAATTTTCTCAGCATCAGAAGTGAAATATGGAATATCTCTTTTTACTGCCGAAGAATTAGGGGTTGTAGAGGACTTGATAATAGAAAAGGAAGGCAGATTCTTAATAAAGTGCCAAATAAGAGATAAATACAAGGTGGCGAAGCCTGAAGAAGTCGTTAGGCAACTTTGGATTTACAGATTACTTACAGAATACGGCTATCCTAAAGAGCGGATAGATGTTGAGAGAATTGTCTACTTTGGCTCTCGAGTGGAACCCGGAGCCGCAGATATCGTGATTCTCCATGATGATTTGACTCATTACTACATTCTGTTTGAAACAAAAAGACCTAGAAGAACTGACGGGCTGGAGCAACTCAAAAGCTACTGTAATGCAGAAGGTGCGCCAATTGGCGTATGGTCTAACGGAAATGAAATGATAAGGCTCCACCGAGAAGAGCCAAATATTTTTGTAGAAATTCCACGTATTCCCATAGTGTCAGAATCCCTGAGAGACATTTTAACCGAAAGATGGACTCTCAAATGGTTGGAGGAACATGATAAATTAAAGCAAGGCAAGACAACTCTCAAAAAGATTATCTTAGACCTTGAAGAGCTTGTCCTAGGAAATGCGGGAGTAGACCCCTTTGAGGAGATTTTTAAGTTAATCTATGCAAAGCTGTATGACGAGTGGAGGGGCATCAATAACCCTAGCTATCAGTTGGAGTTTTTTATGGGAGACAGAAGCCCCGGACAGGTGAAAATGGCGATTACTAATTTACTGGAAGGTGCTAAGCGCACATGGTCAGGAGTATTTGAACCTCTGGAGAAAATAGAATTGAGAGATGAGCATCTAAAAGTCTGCGTATCCTTCCTTGAGACAGTAAAGCTATTCAATTCAAACCTCAGAATAATTGATGAAGCCTTCGAGTATCTGATACCCCAAGTTTCAAAAAAGAAGGAAGGGCAATTCTTCACCCCAAGGCCTGTCGAGGACATGGTTGTTAAGATGTTGAATCCCAAACCAGATGAATTTGTCGTAGACCCTGCCTGCGGGTCAGCTGGTTTCCTTTTGCATTCAGTCATGCGGATTGCGGGAGGGGTGATCACTGGTAAAGAACTTCCACCACCTGCGAAAAACTTTGCCCAGAATAATATCCTGGGGATTGACTTCGCCAAGAAACCGGTGATGATTGCTAAGGCCATCAACTTGATAGTGGGAGATGGTAGGTCGCATGTGTATAAGGATAACTCTTTAGCACCACAAACCTGGAGTGAAGAGACTAAGGCAGGACTAAGACCAAGACTCCTACGATTCCTTGATGATGCGGAGAAAGATAGAGAAAACCAAGGCAAATTTCTTTATCTTGACTTTGATGTCCTCATGACCAATCCACCTTTCGCAGGCACGGTCAAAGAAAGAGAGATTTTAAGACTCTACCTGTTAGCTGAAAAAAACGGCAGATTGGTGAGCAAAATAGGTAGGCACATACTTTTCCTGAATCGTTCACTCCAATGCATAAGGCCGGGTGGCAGAATGGCCATCGTCTTACCTCAAGGCTTACTGAACAACACTAATGCAGAGTATATACGCAGATTCGCTATTGATGAAGCTCGAATCTTGGCAGTTGTGGGGTTACATGTCAATACGTTTAAGCCTCATACTGGAACAAAAACAAGCGTCTTGTTTTTACAGAAGTATACAGATAAGGAGAGATACAAAATCCAAGAGATAAAGTTAAAATACGATGGAGAATGGGAAGATTTCTTAGGTGAATTAATTGACACATATAAAGACACGAACTGGAACTCAGAGGTCGATGAAGAACAGTTATCAGAAGAACTAAAATCCTTTATTGAAACCTATTTTGGGGTTGCTGAGGAGTTCTTAGAGGATGAGACAGTAGAGGAGGCAGAGGTTGAAGAGTTAGCGGAAACTAAGACAAAGGAAGCGAATTCTCTCAAAGCTTTGATTGATGAGTTACAACAATGGGAAGGAGTGTTGAAAGAAAAGGGGTCTGAAACGCCGCCGTCGCTAGAGGAGAAGAAGGCTACACAGAAAGAAGTGAGAACCATCACGAACAAGATTAAGAAACTCCAGCGTGAAATATCTGAGAGGACACTAGGCGGACAGGTTTATTTAGTGTTGAATGAAGAGAAGATAACCAAGCAGTTCAAGAGATTTTGGCTAGACGGCAAGATTCTAACAGAAATAGATTATCCTATATTTTTTGCTGTAAACCAGAAGCCGGTTAAAGATAACAGCGGAGAATACAGATACGAAAGGGACTCAAGTGGTGAGCCTCTGATGGACGAATATGGACACCCGGTAATAGACCACGACCTAGATGAGATAGCCGAAACGTTTCTGAAGTTCGCTAAAGAGCAAGGATTTGATTTTTGGAGGGATTAAAGAAATATGGCAGTGGTCAGCGTTAGAAAACTATCAGAGCTTGGCGGAGCAAGAAGGATTGATGCTGAATATTATCAGCCGAGCTATATCGAATTCGATGTAAACCTTTCAAAGATACCCTCTGCCAATCTTGGGGAGCTTTGTGAGAGAGTTAACAGGAATCCGATGTGCTACGGGTTCAACTATGTTGCCTCACCCGGAATTCCCTTTTTCAGAATCGATGACCTTTATAATCCATTTATCGAAAAATATGGCGTTGTTTTTGTATCGGATGAAGTGCACCACAAGTTCTTTTCAACTGCTTTGAAAACTGGAGATATTCTCATGGGCGTCAGAGGCAACAGCATAGGTCGCCTCGGGAAATATAAAGGGGAAGATTATCGAGCGAACATAAGTCCCAATTTGATATTTTTCAGGCTATTCGAGCCTAAACTAAGTAATTATGTTGCTACAGTTCTCCTTTCAAGTGTCGGACAGATACAAATTCAGAGGATACTTGCTGGAACTGGTCAGCCAACCATTACTTCAGATTTGATTAAACAGATAAGAATACCGACTGTTGAGGACATTGTTCCTGTAATCGACAAGCTTACTGAAAATGCTTTTGAGGAATTTGAAAAGGCTACAATGTCATACTCACACGCTGAAGAACTGCTTCTAGAACAATTAGGGCTGAAGGACTTCAAGCTGAAGTATGAACTCTCCTATACTGCTAATCTTTCTCAAGCATTTGGGCTCCGTCGTATAGATGCTGAATATTTTCAGCCAGCCTATGACCAAGTAACCAGAAGGGTATTAGACTATCAGAATGGTTATACCCCTTTGCTAAGCTGTGTAGAAGCAGTCCAGGCTGACTTTGACCCTGCAAAGCACGCAGATAGCTCTTTCCGTTATGTTGAGTTGGCTGACATAGATGCATCGATAGGGGTTATACATAGTGCTGGTGAGGTAAAGGGTGATGAGGCGCCAAGTAGAGCAAGGAGAGTTTTGAAGAGAGGAGACGTAATTGTTTCAAGCGTTGAAGGCTCTTTGGATAAGGTAGCCTTGGTCGATGAAGAGCACGAAGATTGCTTAGCTTCCACCGGTTTCTTCCAGTTCAGAGCTAGGACTGTCTATCCAGAAGTATTTCTTATCCTCTCAAAAAGTATAGTCTTTCAAGCACAATTTAAAAGGGAATGTGCCGGGACAATTCTGACTGCGGTTCCTAATCAGTCGCTAAAAAGAATCTTGGTTCCTGTCTTACCCCCTGAATTCCAACGGAAGATTACTTCACTTATTGAACGATCTCATGAGGCTAGAAGGAAGGCAAAAGAGTTATTGGAGGAAGCCAAAAGCAAAGTCGAGCGGATGATTGAAACCGCCTCCACTGGCAATGACTGAAAGTGAAGTATTTTTGAACAGCACCTCAAATTGAACAAACCGTCAAGTTGTTTGGCTATCTCGTTGACAAGCCCTCAGGAGAGAATTAAACTCAATTTCCAACATATGAAATAGCATCAACAGAACAGCAAGTGGTATATTTATTAGGGGGTAGGTCACAGAGAGTTTACTACGGCTTCAACTACTGATGAGGGAAATGGCAGAGCACTCCCGTTAAGAAAGTCTATCCACTGCAGAAGAGGTTATTTATGAACCACATAAGAATCGATCTTGAACGTACTCTGGGGGACATAGACCGTAATATTTTTGGTACGTTTGCCGAGCCCGTAGGGCGAGTCATCTATGGTGGTATTTATGACCCTGATTCTCTCCTTGCTGATGAAGACGGACTGCGCACCGACCTGCGAGCAGCCCTGAAGCGCCTTAACTTTTCGGTTCTGCGCTGCCCCGGCGGTAATTTCGTTTCGGGATACCGATGGATGGATGGAATTGGCTCCCGGCACGAACGTCCAAATCGGCACGAATTGGCCTGGAACGCTATTGAGTCTAATCAATTTGGAACTAATGAATTTATTAAGTTTTGCCAAAAACTAAATATGGAACCGTATCTGGTGGTTAATTGTGGTGATGGTGATATGCGGGAGGCTGCCGACTGGGTTGAGTACTGCAATGGCACCGGGGATAGCGCCTTGGTGAAGTTGCGCCGTGAGCACGGCTTTGAAATGCCCCACAAAGTCAAGTATTGGGGTATCGGCAATGAAGTTGATGGCCTGTGGCAGATTGGCTACAAGACTCCTGAGGAATATGCCCGAGCTGTCACTGAGTTTGGCAAGGTAATGAAACGGGTGGACCCGGATATCAAGCTTATTGCTTCGGCGGTATCCCTCTGGTCAGGCGATATCGTTGAGCGAGGGCAACTGATGCTGGAACAGGCCGGGGACCTCATAGATTATATGGCGCTTCACTGGTACGTTGACAATCCAGAAAATGATTTCAACAAGTACATGGCTCTTTCCGAACTCTTTGAAGAACGCCTGAGTGCTTACGAAGGGCTGATTCGTGCTGTAAGCCTGGACAGAGGCATCAAGCGCTGCATCCCTATCGCCGTGGATGAGTGGAATGTTTGGCATCACCCCCCTGAGGTTGACTGGTTCCAAAACTTAGAGGACGCTCTAGTAATAGCGATGAACCTGAACGCCTTTATCCGCCATGCCCATTCAGTGCGAATGGCTAACATTTCCCAAATCGTAAACCGGCGCTCGCCTATCTTAACACGCCAAGATGGCCTGTTGCTGCAGACAATCTTCTATCCTTTTGAGCTTTACCGCCGCACCTGCGGACAACAAGCCTTGGATGTGTTCTGGGAAGGCGAAACCTTCAGTGGTGGTGAGTACACCGGTGTCCGAACACTCGATGTCTCAGCCACGCTGGATGAGTCCCGTAATCAGCTGGTCGTATATGTAATAAACCGAAGCGAGACAAAGGCAATGGAAACAATGATTTCACTGGCTGATGGGCAATTTTCCGGAAGCGTTCAGGCATATATAATCAACGGGCCAGATGTTAAAGCTGAGAACACCTTTGACAAGCCAAACGAAGTAGGGATACGTGAGACCACTCTTAAGGCTTCGGGGCAATCCTTGACCTATTCGTTTGAGCCCCATTCTGTGACGGCTCTGGTGTGCGCCATCAGTTGAGTATTAATCTTGCCCATAGTAGTACCCGCATTGAAAAGGAGAGCAGCACCGTTAGGAGTAGAACCTAGATAACAACTGCTTGAATTGTCACTCCTTTGAACAATTGTCCATTTTGTGCAATCAAAGACCCCGATCGTCAGCCGCGCTAAAAGAACTAACCCTTCCTGCCCACCGGAATCACATAGAGAGGGATTTCATCCTCAGGCATACTTATAATTTCTTTGACCCAGTCATCATGAAAAGCACCAACTGTCACCATACCTAGATTGAGAGTAGCTGCTTGGAGGTAGATATTTTGGGCTGCGTGGCCTGCTTCCATGTGTACGTATCTCACACCCCTATCGCCATACTTCTTGGTTGTCCTCCCATAAACAGCGGCGATAATA
>JAUWYE010000108.1 GCA_030615965.1 Dehalococcoidia bacterium
TAGCCGTTTGGCCCAGAAAGGCGAATATGTGCCTGACATTGTCATTGCAGGTGGATTTGTTTTGGAAGACCAGATATTTAAAGGCTTGGCACTATGTGCTCCCTATGTGAAAGCAATAGGCATGGCACGAGCACCTCTCGCTGCGGTTATGGTTGGTAAGACTATCGGTGAAACGATAAATAGCGGACAACTTCCTGTTTATCTCCAGCGATTTGGCAAAACGAGGGAAGCTATCTTTGTTACTGCTGAGGGGCTGAAAAGAGAGTATGGCAAAGATTATGAGAGGATTCCAACTTCGGCTATCGGGCTCTACACTTATTACGAGCGGCTCGCCCAGGGTTTACGCCAGCTCATGGCTGGAAGCCGCAAGTTTGCCGTCGAGTTCCTCAACCGTAGTGATATCGTTGCCCTTACTCATGAGGCGGCGGAGGTCTCCGGCATACCCCACGTGATGGAAACAGATAAGGAAGAGGCGGAGAGGATTCTAGCTTGAAAAGGGAGAAATGTTGACACCGAATCCGATTACAGAATCGAGGCATTTCTAAGTGTTTGCGATACATGTCGAGAATCTAGTCAAGACATATGATAGCCGACGTGTGCTTGATGGAGTTAACCTTGATGTGCAAGAAGGCGAGTTCTATGCTCTGATGGGGCCAAACGGTTCTGGCAAGACTACACTTGCTTCAATAATTGCTGCAGTGAAAACGCAAGATAACGGTATTGCTGAAGTCTATGGAAATAGGCCGGCACAGGCTAAGGAATTCATAGGGTATGTACCGCAGGAGAATTTCTCCTCGCCCAAGCTTTCAGGAAAAGAAAACCTCGTTTATTTCGCTAATCTTCTGGGATACTCCAGGGGCCAGGCAAATCAACTGGCGGTTGAAATGCTAAAAAACGTTGGGCTTTCTGAAGAAGCGGATAAGAGAGTAGCCAAGTACTCTGGTGGGATGAGAAAAAGGTTAGAAGTTGCGACAGCGATTTTCCCTGGTATAAAGGTTCTTATCCTGAATGAGCCAACGACTGGTCTCGACCCCGCTGCCAGAAGAGCGTAAGCTTCAATGGGCTACCTTTGGCCATATTTGTCATAAAAGACGAATTCGGACAATTCTCTCCTTCGGGGTGCTTTCGCTTCCTCAACGGGATAGCCGAGCGGAGTTAGCTCTACTACAGAGATACCCTCAGGCAAGCTCAAGATTTGGGCTGCCCTTTTGTGGTCAAACGAACCCACGTGAACTGTACCAAGCCCGAGAGAATGGGCAGCCAGCACGAGGTTTTGCATTGCCAGGGCTACATCGAACATATACCAATCACCCTTTTCAGTAACAGCCTGTCCTTTATAGCAGCCAGCTTTCCCCAGTTCAGCACAGGCGGTGATAACTACCGGAGCATCCTTGATGGCTGAGGTAGCCGGATTTGCAGGACTGAGAGTTTCGGCAAGCTTAGCCTTTATCTCAGAATCCTTCACTACTATGAACTTCCAGCATTGTGTATTTGCCCAAGAAGGTGCCCAGCGAGCAGCCTCCAAAACTGCTTCGATGTCTTCATCTTTCACCATGGTGGACTTATATCGGCGGATGCTTCTCCTTGTTTTAATTGCTTCTACCAATTCCATATTCTGTCTCTTTTCCAAACTGTTCTAGTAGGCAAGATTCTACAAAACAGGATATATTGTAACATACTGAGGATTGAGACTACCACAAATTCTAAAGGAAGTAGCGATGGTACATGCAAATAGATAATTCACTCCATCAAATCTTGAGAATTCTGCTTGATACTCTCCAAAGCATCCGAACTGAGGGTGAAGCTCTAATGCCAAGCATATCTATACCACCGTTAGATGCCTCTGACCAACATGTAGCTACAAAACACCGATAAGCAAGGATTCGGAGTTCTTCTTATCTTATGCCTAAGCTGGAACCAGGATAAAGCTTTTCAAAGAGGACGTTAGTCTTCGCCAAAATGGACTAGACTCGAGGCTAGCTAAAAAATGCTCACTGAAATTGATGTGGCGATTATCGGCGCTGGAGTAATTGGCCTGGCTACGGCTAACGAAATCGCACAACGAAAAAAAGGAGTGTTCGTACTTGAAAAGAACCACACCTTCGGGCTTGAGACCAGCAGCAGAAATAGTGAAGTCATCCACGCTGGCATCTATAATCCCGATGATTCTTTAAAGACAAGGCTTTGTCTTGAGGGGAAAAGCCTGCTTTACGAGCTTTGTGACAGGCATGATATTGCCTATAAGAAGCTGGGAAAGATTATCGTGGCGGCAAGCGAAGATGAAATTACACAGCTTGAAAAGCTTTATGAGCAGGGGAGCAAAAATGGCGTTGAAGACTTGATGCTTCTTTCTCGAACAGAACTGAAAAAGCTCGAGCCAAATGTTGAAGCTAGAGCCGGGCTATTATCCCCTTCCAGCGGAATTTTGGATTCCTCCACTTTGCTGAAATTTTTCCATAGCCAAGCGAGGGAAAAGGGAGCCCATTTTGTCTTCAATACTGAGGTAATAGGAATAGAAAAGGTAGGGACAAGGTATAAACTGCAAATAAGGGATCGTGAAGGAATCTCTGCCTTTATCAGCCGAGTTGTGATAAACGCTGCTGGCTTAAACTCTGACAGGATAGCCCAGCTTGCTGGGATAGACGTAGCTAAAGCAGGTTACAGGCTTCATTATTGCAAAGGCGAATACTTTAGTCTAAGTTCAAAATATAGAAATGTTGTAAGCAGGCTCATCTACCCCACCCCAGAGCAAGCTGGACATGGAATTCATGTGACCTTGAGGCTTGATGGTGGGGTGCGGCTTGGCCCCAACGCTCGCTATGTTGAAGCAATAGATTATGGGGTTGATGAGACTCAGAAGGAAGCCTTTTACCATTGGGCTAAAAGATTTCTTCCTTTTGTAGGACTTGAAGATTTAGCCCCCGAATTTGCTGGCATAAGGCCTAAGCTTCAGGGGCCAGGCGAAGCCTTCCAAGATTTTGTCATTGCCCACGAAGAGAAAACCGGCCTCCCGGGCTTAATAAATCTAATCGGGATAGAATCACCGGGGCTCACTGCTTCCCTTGCCATTGCAAGATACGTGGGCAGAATGGTGAAAGAGCTTTTTGATTGAAGTTATTATGGGCGGGGTTGTGACTGTAAAGACACCGCCTTGGAAGGCTATGCCAGTAGGGAGCTTGCAGGTATACTGAATGTGTGATAGAGTAGCCCAAGTGAGAGCCATTATCCCGCCTGGCTGGAAGCATTCAACCAGGGTCCCCTCATTAGCAACACTAAAACAATGTCATAACTAGAGGTCTCTTTATGACTTGGATAGGTGGTATCTTCAGCAAGGTCAATATGCGTCAGGGCGAGTTAAGAAAAGAACTGGCCCTTATGACAGAAACTGCGTGTTCGGCAAGCGAACCTTCGGCTGTTGCTTATCCACGTTACATCAGCTCCATTATCGATGATGCGAATAGCAAGGCCCTCGCAAAAGTATCTCTCCCTGTTGAAGGAGAATCACCAGAACATGTTTATAGAGATTATCAAGAAAAGCTTGCCTTAATATATGATGGCCATCTTTATAATTCCGAAAGCACGGGGTCTAAGCTTTCCCGAGCCCAGCACAGGGTAAATGAAACGGCTGCCGAGTCCTTAGTCCATTTGTTGGCAGAACTTCCTGGCAACCTAGAACAAAAGGTCAGGTGGGCATTAACTGACCTAGATGGTGATTATGCTTTGGCAGTCAGCGATACCGACCTAATAGTTATATCACGAAATTCTTTAGGTACAAAACCACTTTACTTTGCCGAAAATAATGGGTTCTCAGCCTTCGCTTCTAACAAGAAACCTCTGTGGAAGATAGGCTTAGGTGAAGTCAAGCCTCTCAGGGCTGGCATGCTCGCTATTTTTGACCATGAAAGAGTTAGCATAAAGAAGGCTTTGCCTTTCCACAAAAAAGAAATCAAGATAAAGGACATGGCTCAGGCTGTGAATGATTATGAACAGGCACTCTACTCAGCAGTGAGAAAAAGATTCGCTGAGGTGAACCACACAGATAAAGTAGGTGTGCTATTATCGGGTGGTGTGGATAGCTGTCTGATAGCCAAGCTAGTGTACGATGTTGCTTCTGGTTTGGGAATGGAGGCAATTGCATATACTATTGGTTTGCCTTATTCGCCAGATGTGAACTTCGCTCAGAAGTTTGCTGGAGAACTTGGTATCAAACATGAGATGAAAATGTTAAATATTGAAGGGATTGAGCAATATATCCCCAAGGTCATTGAAGCAATTGAGGATAGCGATTTTGTGCAAATAGAGACTGGCATCGGCATCTATGCGGCAATAGACATGGCTAGCCAGGATAGCATCAGGCTCATTTTCTCTGGACAAGGGCCCGATGAACTATGGGGAGGTTATAAGTGGTATCCCAAGGTTTTAGGCAAAGATGGTCGTCAGGAACTTTGTCGCAGGATGTGGGACGATTTTACCAGAGTGGATATAGAGACCCTGGATAGAGAAAATAAGATAGCCATGGCGCATGGTGTTGAGTTGCTCTTCCCTTATTTAGATACCGACGTTGTAAATGTAGCTATGAGCGTAGCATCTGAATTGAAGGTGACCTCTGAAGAAGACTACCTGGGCAAACATCCACACCGCCAGCTAGCTATAAAAATGGGCATTCCTGAAGAATATGCAAATAGAGAAAAGCTTGCCATACAGCATGGCACGGGTATTCATGGCGTACTGGATGAGATAGCCAGAAAGAATGGATTTGATCCTGCTCTGGTGGAAGATATCGGCTACAAAAGTGAGGAAATTACCACCGCGAAAATGGGCAGTTCCGCCAGATATGGCTATCGCTACAGCAAGAGAAAACTCTGGCAAGTGCCGCAACATGTACAGTTCTTTCTGCACTCGCTCGCATATAGGAAAGGCTTGCTCAATAAATCAGTGAGAGATAGGGTAGGGTATTTCCTAGAGCAGGCAAGGCTTTCCTCCAGAGTCTCAGTGTAACGCACGGTATTCATCAAGATTTTACTGCGCAAGGCTCACAAATTTAGCATTTTTTGCAGGCGGCCTTCCCTTGAAGGTAGTTGACATAATGTTCTCAGTGCCTGATTTCAATCTGGCTTAGCCAGAGGATGGTATTTCCGGTGAGTCTCTTCAGCATACTTATCGGAGGCATGGACATAGCGGGTGGTGGTATCCAAGGATTCATGACCCAGAAGAATTTGAAGAGCTGCCGGATTAGCACCTTCTTCAGCCAGATAAGTAGCGAAACCATGCCTCAGGGAATGTGCTGAAGTGGGGACGTTGATCTTTAATTTCTCCCGGTATCTCTTAATTCTATCCTGAAGGTAATTGGTGGAAATCCTTTTCCTTGATTTAGCTACATTTCTGCCGGCATAAGGGATAAAAAGGGCAGGACAATCATCCTGGCGGGTCACTGAATATGCATCCAGGTGCTGTTTAGCCCGTGGAGTTAAGTAAACGAAGCGTTGCTTTCTACCTTTACCGGTAATAAAAATCCGCCCGCTATCGTCGATTTGACTACGATTTAGATTGCATAGCTCAGA
>JAUWYE010000086.1 GCA_030615965.1 Dehalococcoidia bacterium
AGGGTGGGTATATCCATCTTGTAGGTCTGAAACTGGTTGTAAGCTGCCTTTATCGTGGCGCTTTCGTCAGCGGGGTTTTTAAGCTCTATCACTGCAAGTGGCAGGCCATTAACAAAAATGACCAGGTCAGGGCGTCGGTTCTGCTGTCCTTCAATAACCGTGAACTGATTGACCACCAGCCAATCGTTATTCTCTGGATTAGCAAAATCCACTAACCCCACCTTATCACCGACAATGCGTCCCTCTTCATTGTGGTATTCCACATCTATGCCCTCGGTCAGCATCTTGTGGAACTGGCGGTTATTGACAATGAGGCTGGGACTATCAGGACGGGTGACCTTTCTGAAGGCGTCCTCTAATGCCTCGGCTGGTATATTCGGGTTTAGAGTAACAAGAGCGGAGCGTAGCCGTTCCTCCAGTACTACGTCAGAGTAGCTTCCGCGCTCAGGATAAGGACCGTCGCAGGCAATATCCGGTCCAGGCAGGTACTGGTAACCCAAGTCTTTGAACCAGTCAATGGCTGCTTCTTCTACCACAGACTCAGTAAGAATCTTAGTGGTCATATCGACCTACTCCTCAGCAAATAAACAAGTCGTTACGCCTCGCTACTTCCGTTGGTTGCGAAATCATCGTCGCAGAATTGGAGTTTCTCCTTTACTTTCTGAAGCATGCGCTCGCTGCGGTGGCTTATGAAAGTAGTATAACGTCGGTAGTCCAGAAATTCCCTATCTATAAGGGCTTCCTTTAGTTCCTTGTCATCAACGTCCTGAAAGTAAATAGACGGATGCTGGTTACTCTTGTTTTGGTTCTTTCCTTTGGCTAGAATCCAGAAGTTGGCAAAGTTATTGATAATACCCTGATCATAACCTTTTTTGCGCAGCTCAGAACGGGGAAAGATGTGATCAACCTCCGGGGCGTTACGCACATATTGAACCTTTGCACCAGTAAGGCCCTGTACTAAGTGGAGTGTCAAGACATGATTCTTCTGGAGAAACTCCTTATCAAAAGCCTTGATTCTCTCCCAGTAACCAACCCACCAAATAGCGCTTTTCAGCGGAAACGTTTCATCATCTTTCTTTACTAGAGGTCTCAATTCGTCCCTAATGAAGGCTCCAAGTCGGCTATCAGCGTAGCGAGAGAAGGGCCTGCTAAATCCGAAGAGGTACAGTGCTTTCCTCGCATTGACAATCTGGTCATTCCTGATTTCATGGTTCTTGGTATTGAATAGGTAATATACAAAGGGAACCATTGTGCTTGAACCACCGATAACGCGACTGCTCTCACACCAGCAGTGTCTCTGCACAAAGTCCACCGTAGCACGAATTGCGTTGCAACATTTCTCGAAATTTGCCCTCAGCTTCGTAGCATTACTCTTCTTTCGTAGCAGATTGATATCGAACTTGGTGCCGAGATCCGAGACAGCAAATAGGCAGCGGATTACGAAATCGTTATTAATACCGAACGAATTGCCCTCGTTTATGCTCTTAACAAACTCGGGCAAGGCCGTGGCAGACTCTTTCCAGTTCAACTTCAGCATACTGAATATTAGGTCAGAACGGCTAAGAGGTGTCCCCTCCGTGTTGACGCGGACAAAAACTTCTAGCACGTCAGCATCAGATTTTCGACTGGGACTTTCGCTGGGCAGATTCTCATCTATGGTAGATACCCTGAGAATGTTTTCGTCTCTTGACAAGACTTCGTCAAATCTAGCAAAGTTGACGCTCAGGCGAGTTCTATCTTCCTTTGAAAGAGATAGTTCTGTTGATATTTTTTCCTTTAACTCCTCTTTTTCAACCGCTCCCTTTGTGAAGAGATCAGATGCCTTTATGAAATGTCCATAGTCAATACCATTACTTTTCTTATCTGGAGATTCTGCTGTCTCCTCTTTGACGCGGGTATTCCGTTCCTCCGCTTTTTCTGGGGTTGAAAAGGTAAAAACAAACTTCTCCTCAGAAACGTCGTCTGATTCCCTGCCACTAAGCACATCAAAGTAGAGTGATGAGCCATCTAAAGTGCCGTATAGGGCTATGAATAGTGACTGAAGACGCTGCTGGCCATCAAGAACGAGCTTAATCCTTTTCCGTTGAGTATTATCACGATATGAATGTAAGTTGCCGGGCTTGTAGTCCATGACAAAAGAACGGTACTGGATGTCTTCATACGTCTCCCAAAGCAAGATGATTCCAATTGGATATCCCCGCATGATGGAGTCAAGCAGCTTGTATATTCTCTCATCAGGCCAGACGAAGTCTCGTTGGATTGCGGGCAGGACAATCTCATCATTCTTGATCTGGTTTAACAGATTAAAAATGCTCATATCTTCACCTCCACCAACTTCGCAGGATGGTTACCTGACCTGCGAATATTCCTTCTTGCCTGGCTGTCGGAAATGGCCAGGACAAATGGGTATTGACAAAAGCCAAACAAGTGTATTATCATAATAATAACTCATCTGCCACGAGTAGAAGGAGTACTTAAGTCGCCCCACCGGGCGGCTTTTGCATTTTATAGTATTCGTCCTTCTCCTTTTTAAGCTTCTTCTTTTGAGATTTAATATCTGTACAATAAGCTGTGACGAGTATCATCTCCTTCGGTCTCTCTACCAGTACCACTATATAATCTAGATTCTCTAGCCAAATAAGAACCCGTGTCTGACGCGGTCTACCGGGTCTCTTTCTTTCGTTTTTCCATACGGATAGGGATGTATCCGTTGAGTGCTCAATCATTGGTCTTGGCCATGATATGCGCTCACACCGCCTCAAATCCATTTCTCTATCCCGCGTCCGGGGCTCGTACCGGCAAGTCATATGCCAAAATACTGCTTCTTTACCATCCTCTATTCTGGAATCATATGTAACCGGATAATCCTGGTATTTGGGGCTGGATTTCTTAAAATCACGCTCGAATATTTGGTAAACGGCACCCAAAAATCTCTCCCAATCGCCGTCAAAATCACTATACCGTAATGCATCCAGCAACCAAGAGGGTTTCATCATGCCTGCGTCTCCGATGCTTGCCACACGAAGAGATTAACTTTACTCTCGCGCAGTAGGTTAGTTCTAGTGAGACTGTAGCCTGACCTCTTGTGCATTCTTTCTACAAGAGCAACTTTAGCGGAATTGCTACTTAATCCACGGTTGACATAGGAGACAATTCCCACAAGTAGGTCAGCCAGCTGTAAAGGCTCTACTTCATGTGAGTGTACAGTCTGCACGCGCTCTATTATCTGCCGCTCAAAATCATACATGTTATTACAAAGTACATCATGTAGCTTGGCTACTTTGGCAGCACTGCGTGTGTCTTTGATGTCCAGATAGATGCGATAGCAGGCTTCAGGGTCAAGAATGACTTTCAGCATGTCGAAATACATCTTGTAATACCAGGTATCGTGATCCTGGCCGTAGAGTTCATGTTGAAGTCTGGTTTTATCTGGCACAATCAGAGCACGAAAGTGTAGGTCATCATCGTCAAAGAAGTAATCAAGCAGGTCTAGGTAAAATGCTTGTTTGGCAGGTGACACTTTGGTCCACTTGCTTTCGAATTTTGGGGGGAGCCCATGACTTGTCTTGATTTCACGAATGCGTACCGCTATTTCGCGCGATTTCTCCAGCGGGCACCACACCGCACCCAGAACCATAACCGGTTGGTGGTCATGTTCCAGATGGCAACTTTCGTCACAATATATGTTGTAAATCAGGCTCATATCGCCTTCTCCACAAACTTCTCGGCTTCCTTTATCCTAATCTCCCCTGATAGTAGTTTAGGAAGCAATGTGTCACGAATGGCAGCAAGAGATTGTGACTGGCTTTCATTCGAATCAATGCACTGGTATAGAGGTCGAACTAGTCTTGTAAAATCATCAACTACCTCTGACGGTGGCAATACACACTGATATTCCGGGAGAGCCTTGATACTAAGGTGCAAAACTGTTGTCCCATTAGCATAACTATAAGCGTGCTCTTGAAACTCACTTCGAGAGAACATGCTGTAAAGGAACTCACTGGAAGCAGCATATCCCACAGAACGAACGATGACTAAGTCTAGTGATGCAACCAGAGTCGGAAATTGTGGATGTGCTTGAACCCGTGCTGCCCGCCCCAAGACTTCTGCAGCCTGTGTAAGGTCAGTATGAGCTACGATGACCTCGCCAGGTTGTAGCTGCTGTTCAGGTTTATATTCGCCAATATAAGGTTTTAATCCTTCCTGTTGGTAACCTCCTCCCCGAGCGACAGATTTTAACGTTACAAGTGCGACGGTGGACTCCTGCAAATCGTCACTTCGATACGAAACACCTTTGACAAAATTAGCAATGTTATTAAGTTCTCCTGCTTTCCACCCTCTCGGTATCGGCCCCAATTTTGATTCCTCCATCCCCTGGTCACGGAAGGGCTCAAAGTCCACAAACCAGTTCTTAAAGAGTGCCTGTGCCATAGCTTCCAAGGTCTGGTTCATCTGGTGGTTCAGTTCTATCTTGTCATCCAGCGCGCCCAGAATGGTGGCGATGGCACGCCTTTCTTGTACTGCTGGCCAAACAATTTCCAGCGATTCTAGATCATCCCTTCTGGCGTTCCCAAACACAGAGCCGCCACCTTCAAACATATCCCACAGGTGAGATGTACCAGCACAGAGGACAAATTCAACAAATTCCCGGTCATTCGGATCATGTGGTCGAACAACAGCGAGACCGCGTCCAATAGAGCAGTGCTCGGTTGCGATATTCACCCGACCGATAGGAGCACGAACACTGAACAGGATATCACCAGGCTCCGCTATACGGGTAGGGGCAGTGCAATACACCCTACGGGAAGGATACCGATTACCGAAGTCTACCACACCCTGGTAGAATGGTAGACCTTCTCCAACTTCATTGTAGGTGGTTCCTGGTGGTGATTGGCCCATAATGATTCTAGCAATAGATCCGAGCTTTGTAGTCGGATGCTTAAGCATCACATCCTAACTCCTTTAGGTTCTGCTGAATTACATCTTCAAGTTTCGCCGATTCTTGGAACTGCTCCTCCAGCTTCTCAGCCAACCGTGCCATCTTCTCTTCAAAGGGCTCGCCTTCATCCTCTATATCCTCAGCACCTACATAGCGACCAGGGGTAAGCACATAGTTGTGGATTGCGATTTCCTCCGCAGTAGCCGACTTGCAGAAACCGGGAATATCCTGGTACGTGTCTGCATCTGTTTTCCCACGCCAGGCATGGTAGGTTCCGGCAATACGGGCGATTTCCTCATCGCTCAGTTCACGGTGCACACGGTCTACCATGTATCCCATCTTGCGAGCATCGATGAAAAGCGTCTGCCTACGACGCTCGCGGAATTTACTATTACGCTTGTCTCGCGCCAGGAACCAGAGGCAAGCAGATATCGCTGCTCCATAGAAAAGCTGTGCTGGCAAGGCAATCATGCAGTCAACCAAATCAGCCTCAATGATATTCTTACGGATTTCACCTTCACCAGACTGATTGGAAGACATAGAGCCATTAGCTAGCACAAAGCCGGCAATACCGGTAGGTGATAAATGGTGAATAAAGTGCTGTATCCAAGCAAAGTTGGCGTTGCCGACCGGGGGTGCCCCATACTTCCAGCGTACATCCTCACGGAGACGCTCACCGCCCCAGTAGTGCATATTGAAAGGTGGATTAGCGAGAATGAAGTCAGCCTTGAGGTCTTTATGCAGGTCATCATGGAAAGAGTCGGCATTATGCGGACCAAGATTAGCCTCAATTCCACGTATTGCTAAGTTCATTTTGGCCAGGCGCCATGTCGTCGAGTTAGATTCCTGCCCATAGACAGCTATGTCGCCAATACGACCGCCATGATGTCGAATAAATTCTTCGCTCTGGACGAACATCCCGCTAGAACCACAGCAGGGGTCATATACTCGTCCTTTAAAGGGTTCAATCATTTCTACCAACAGCCGAACTATACATCGCGGCGTATAGAACTCTCCTCCCTTTTTACCCTCGGCGCTAGCAAACTTGCCAAGAAAGTACTCGTAGACCCGGCCGAGAATATCCTTGGAACGACTCTCTTTGTCACCTAATCCAATAGTGCCGATAAGGTCAATCAGCTCTCCTACCTGTTGCTTATCAAGTGTTGGGCGGGCGTAGTCCTTAGGCAGCACTCCCTTGAGTGAGGCATTATCACGCTCAATAGCCACCATCGCATCGTCAATCAACTTGCCGATGTTAGGTTGCTTGGCATTGGCCTGAAGATGTGCCCAGCGTGCTTCCTTTGGCACCCAGAAGACATTCTCCGCCCTGTACTCATCACGGTCTTCAAGTACTTCGTATCGTTCTTTTGGCTCTTTGATGTAATAATCGCTCGATGGGTCAGAAGACCACTGAGTTAGCTGCTGATAGCGTTCTTCAAAGGCGTCGGAAATGTATTTCAGAAAAATAAGACCCAGAGCAACATGCTTATACTCTGATGGGTCCATATGGCCGCGCAACCTATCGGCTGCCTGCCAGAGCTTCTCCTCAAAGCCCAGATTGGCACCATTTGATTTCCGGGCTGTGCGACGGCTTTTCATCGACTTTCCTGCTCTTGTCACTAGATCATCGGCTTTAACGTCTTCCAGCTTCGACGCCACTTCTTTTTTGTCGTCCAGTATGGTGATAGTTAAATTGCCGGTAGCCTCAACATTGCGGGCGG
>JAUWYE010000083.1 GCA_030615965.1 Dehalococcoidia bacterium
GGAGAGGGCAGGTGCTTTTATTAGCTAGAGATTAAGTCAACATTCCGTCAGATTGTTGGAACAAAATGAAGCAATATCTAACTAAGATTGTAAACACTCTAGGATTGGCTGCCGTTTAAAAGATTCGTATATATGCTTTCATTGTCAGACAAATATTCTTGGTAGCTAATCACTTGACGTGGTTGCTGTTCTATATGTGCTCGATCTTCAACCCATTGACTAATCATCTCAGCAGCCGAAGATGACTCAGATGGACAAACCACCATGACTTGGTTTTTATCTATTTTCACAATGTCTAGATATGTTTCGGCAAAATCCGCACGGTCAGTTATTATGCCTACTCCTGAGCATATAGCTTCCAATGCTAAATTAGATACAACGGGGTGTGGTAATCCTGACTCAAATATAAAGATACTATCCAACTGATTGAGCAAGTGTGGCATTTCCCATGGAACAACAAATGGACACCACTTGAAACTTGAAACAGTCTCAGGACCAAGACTCTGTTGAAAATCTGCCATACCCTTTCCTTGGCCAACGATCCAGCACTCAAAATTCCCTGTAAGCTGTCGCATGATATCAGCAATAAAATGTAAACTCTTGTGCTGCCAGTAGTAATTAATTTTTCCTATCACTGCCAGACGCAACCGTGGCCGTGGTGCATCGCTCGGAATGAACGCTTCTCCATCTGGAACATACGCTGGTTGATAGACCAAGTGTGAAGCCATCGTGCCCAATAGTTTTTGATTACTTTTTCCTGTTACTACTACGTCGGCATGGACTATCACTTCATTAAGCACTGTTTCTAAGACCTTCTTTTTGAGAAACTTCTCCAAATCAGATCCGCCATGCCGAACCACGTGGTATGCGCCAGTCGAGCATTTTGCCAGATGGCCCAAGATTCCATAAGGGACAAGGTAGCCCGTGTCCAGAATCTGTATTGCGTGCTCTCGAATCACATTTATGGTGAGATCCAGTAGTGCAAGAGCATGCTCGTTATCCTCAGGTATATGCCAGGGTATTTCATCAGGAGGCCGGTGAACCCACAAATTTGACATTGTGGCAGGCGATCTCTCGCCACCTT
The DNA here is from genome assembly GCA_030615965.1 of Dehalococcoidia bacterium. Taxonomy (GTDB): domain Bacteria; phylum Chloroflexota; class Dehalococcoidia; order GIF9; family AB-539-J10; genus RBG-13-51-36. The sequence continues at coordinate 1,085 of JAUWYE010000083.1, forward strand.
GGATTCGGTATTCTCGGCCAGCAGAGATTCCGTGTGTAATGACATGAACCATGTGACCTCGTGCTGCCAAACCACGAGCTAGCCAATATGTCTTCGCAGCAATGCCTCCTTCCAGGGGAGGATACTTACTGAGGAATGCAATCTTGTATGGCATAGTCTACCTCAGGTAGAAATGTCTCGGCGAACATGTCGAAGAGGTATATATCGGTCTTGCTTCGGAGGTATGTTCTTAGGGGGTGTTGTAAGAAGACTGAATCATCTATCGAAGCTTCCATCCTCTCACTGATGAGTGGAGCAAGGTTAGAAACGGCTGCGGGCATACCTTCCTTCAGTCGCGTAAGAACCCAATCTAAACCTAAACGCTCTAATTCTGGCCTGAATGCTTCTCTGAGAATCCGTTTTGTTACCTGCTTATCAGGTACCTTGTAATCAATAGGCAATCTCAATGCAAATTCTGCCAAGTCGTCAAAAAGGTAGGCAGGACGAATCTCGAAGCCGAAAGCCCCCGCGGACCTGTCTACGCTCTGCAGGTGATAGTTAGCAAGCCCTCCTCTTATGAGAACATCGAAAAGGTTACGTCGGTAGACATGTTCGTCTTCAGGCAACGGGAAGAGGTCATCTACGAGTTTATGTGTTCTATATCCGTTTGGACTAAGCTGTAGCCTATTCTTAACACGATCGGCAAATCCTAATGGATGCGTATAGACCCAGTAATAACCCCCAAATAATTCGTCGGCTCCTTCTCCTGAGAAGGCAACCTTAACATGTTCTGACACTGTCTCAGACAGCAGGTGAAACGCTATACCACCATGGATATCAAAAACCCCTCCAGCTACGAGTGACTCACAATGCTGTACAAAGTGCTTCAGCCTACTGAAGTAATCGTCAAGTGTTACATGCCGCTCGATATGGCTAGTGCCTAATTTCCTAGCCACTTCCCTTGCCGAGAGAAGGTCTGCGTTCTCAGGGCTGTCCGCTAGTGTAAACGTAGTAACGGGATAACCCAGTATGTTCCGAGCGACTAGAGCAAGAATAGTTGAATCTAGTCCTCCTGAAAGATAAATCCCTACCGGGTGGTCCCCGTGTGAGAGAAGCAAGTCCATGGTTTCTATGATTAATTTCCTCAGTTGAATCACCGCTGTCGAATAATCTAAATGACGTTCTTGGTCAAAGTAGCTTGCCTCAGGTGCTTGCCAAAACTTCGTTACCGATCGTCCGTCTTCTGAGAAGGTAACTGCCGTACCTGGTTCGACTTGAATAATCCCTTCAAACAGGGTCTTATCAGGTGAAAAAACATATCCAAAGACAGTAATTTCCTCAAGTGCCGGGATGTGTAGCTGCGCCGTGACTTCCGGATGAGCCAGGATAGATTTGATTTCGGAGCCAAATACCACCTTTCGCCCCACACTCGCATAGTAAAGAGGTTTAATTCCAAATCGGTCACGGGTCAACACTAACCGATTGCCATCTAGGATGGCTATCGCGAACATACCCTTAGGACGTTCGGCAAAATCTGGCCCGTGATGGACATATAGCTTCGCTACAACCTCAGATTCCAAGTTTGTGTGGAATACATAGCCAGCTGCTGTCAGCTCTGCGCGTAGCTCTTTGATGTTGTAGACCTCACCATTTAGCAGGACCGCAATCTTGGTCTCTGGGTCATAGAATATGGCAGAAGCGTCTGGCTCTCCCATGATGGCCAGACGTGATGCTCCTAAACTACTATTAGCTATAGTTAGGGAGTCCAGACCGTCTGGCCCCCGGTGGGCCACATTCCGTGCCATTTTGGCTACTATCGCCTCGTCAGATTGGTTCCATATACCGGTAATTCCACACATAGTTTACTGCTCCGAGAGTAAAGGTAAGATGCTCAATACACCGATAAGAGCCATCGCTGCACCATCATCAAGGTAGTGATAGGGCCACAGTCCGTTGGGGAGCTGCCTCGACTCAAGCCACGACAGTGCTCGTTCTACAGTATGTCTAGGAATTACTTCTCCAACTCTTGATAGTCCCCAGAGAACTGCACCTGTACTCCACGGGTCGCTTCCCGCTGGGTGTCCTTTCCAAGGTTCAAAGCCACCGTCCTCTGCCTGTTCGTCATTCAGGTAATTAATAGTATGGTTGACCAACTCTTTGTTAAAAGAAGCCTGTCTATGTACCTGGGCAAGTAAGAAGAAAGCTCCCTTATATGTGAGCTGTGTAGGACTGGCCAGGTCTGCTTCCCATTGACTGGCTAGCCATTTCAGGGCCGAAGTATTAACGACCTCTGGCACAAGTGCAGCGGCGAGAGCAGTCACCGGGATGCGGGGTTGGTCCCGCTCATTTTTTCCCCATGCTCCACAGGGTAAACGGACAGAGGCTAACCACTTCTTACCACTATCCGACTGGTTCTCGTATCTTTCGCCGAAGGCTGCGAGATATCCTAAACACCACAATGTCTCCTCCACATCAGCCCAACCCCCATCTTTTCGCTGAGCTGCTATTAGGTAGGACGTGAGGTTATCCCCAGGGAATGTTCCTTTAACAGAGCAGCCGCTCGCCAGCAAGGCGTATCCTGCTCTCGCCAACCTTATTGGTTCAAGATTCAGTTCTATGGCACTATCCAAAAACCTTGACAAGCCAACTATTGTTTTTATAAAAAAATCCAAACTAGTCATAAATTGATCTATTTCTAAATGCTGAGTAAGTGTAATATATACCTTACCTTATCGACCAGTCATTGGAAGAGTGGCTATTTGACCACCTTGAGGTGTGCTTAGTGTTATTTCGAACCTTGCATCATCCAAATATTGTTTCAGTTTTTCAAGTTCATCGAATTTAATTCTGAAACTGTCGTTATCTTCTAGCGAGATAGCAATGGAGATTTTTTGTGGTGTAACCTCTAGGTTCAGTAATTCAGGTCTTACAGTTTCGTATCCCCTTCCTTCTCTTCCCCATTCTTGTACCGAATCACAAAAAGCGAGAAGGAAGGCAATTGGTAGAGACATAAATTGTAATTGTGGTAACAAATTCCTACAACATAATTCTTGTTCCCAATCTTGCTTGTTTGAATTGTCAAACTTCCCTGAAAAACATTCCCAATTTGGCTTATCATGTAGAAGTATACTTGCTGCTGCAATATTGATAGCATTTTCGGAAAGCTTTTCATTTCCATTAAATTCTCGAAATAAACCGAAGGCACTTAATACAGCATGATTTTTGTCTACAGCTACTCTTTCTATGATGAAACGAATTAGACAGTCATCCAAAGCGCAGCCAATAACTTTGCATAAAGATTGCATTTTATATAAGAACTCATCCCTGATAATAATTTCTTCAAATTTTAATTCAAGAGGGATTTTTTTTCGTGTGAAATCAAAGAACTTTTTAAAGAATTGAGTCATCCATGATTCTGTTAACTGGATGGGGAAATAAAAATCATGGTAGGTCGCAGCAGCGAGCCAAGCGTCTTCTATTCTTGCTCTGTTTACTCTATTGAATGTACTTATAAGTCTAGTTCTATATAGTCCATCTAGTATTACAGCACCTAATAGAAAGACCTGAAATTGATGTAAGAAATGGTCCCTATATTTCGGGTTAAGTAATAAAATGGACTCAAAATCTTTCTGAACATTTGGATATTCAAGGTCAAATCGGTCTCTCCAAAGACGTTTTATTACACTTAAAGCTAATTCATAATCGCTTTTATCCGCTTTTCTATAAGTACGTGCAAATGATGCTAATATCCCACTATACTCTAGTTTTTTTATACCCAACAGCTTATTAATCAGTATCAGACTCAGATCTTGTGTTTCACGTTTGGTAATCTCGCGCCTTTGGAATCGAGGGGCACCATAATATATTAGATAATGGATATTTTCTTCTTGTAACCTCTCTAGCGATTTCTTTACAAGTTCGAAAACCTGATCTCTTTGTGGAATGCCTCGAAGTGTACTATTTCGAATTTCCTTATCAATTTCATCAGTAAATTGCTTCAATAAATTGCTCGCTTCAAGTACAAGATCAATATTATCGGCAACTTTCAACAAACCTATACCGTTTTTTCTACACGCTGCTTTAAAGGATCTGTATTTATTATCTTCTGCTAAGTTAGCTCCATAGGCCCAATAGACCTTAGCTTGATGTAAATAATACTGGAAGAATTTAGGTGCGCAAGCAAACTCTATAGTTGTACCTTCGATATCCATACTCGGAAGATACTCAGATTTGGAAATCCTTTCTTCAGTTATGATATCTACGACTATTAGATCGGTAATTTCATCGTTTTCTTTCTTAACACAAAATAGAGGGATCCGTACTTCTCCTAGTCTATCTGAGTATCTTTGACATTCGTAGCCAAGGTTACTGAAGTATTCTTCTACTTTATTTAAAATTGTTTTTGTAGTATATTCCATTCCAATTCATCCAGATTGTGGCACATGGTGGATATTTCTTCATTATCTGTATTATCGACAACCATGACAAGAAGAGCACTGCTTGCAGACCAGCCGCTTACCATTTGCTTCAATAATTTGGACGGGGAAAGTCATCTTCTTCTCTTTGACCAGCACAGGGCGTTCATAGCTAATCCTTTTCTTTTCCATGACCTTGCCTCCCAATGATTTTTTGCTCATATAGCTCATCCAAGAGCTTTCGCAGGTCTGCCTCTCCTTGCTCGGCAGATACCTCAAAGGCTGCCAGAAAGCCTTCTTTGAGGTGAACCCACTCAATACCCTTGCTAATCGCCTCAAGTACCCAGAATGACGTCTGATTGAGCCGGAACTGGTCACCTGTTATAACGCTGAATGAATAATACCAGTCTTGCTGTGGTAATGAATGTAGCACTATCCCGGGTTCCAGGGTAAGAGTCTCACCGGATTTTAACGCCAGCATTGGGGATCCTCCGCCATGTAATCACCTGAACAGAAGTAAGCCATAGCCCGGCAACCCCGACAATTTGCCAAGAATTCACAATCGTGACACTTACCCTTTATATTTTCAGGGTTGCGGATCTTCCAGAGCACTTCTGAATCATACCAGATAGCAAATAAGCCATCCGTTAGGATATTACCGATTGGAATAGGCAGGCGGCGACAGGGGTATACTGTTCCATCTGGCATTACCGTTAATGCGTTATTGCCTACCGAGCAAAGTGCCCCTACACTCGAATCATCAGGAGCAACCAAATTGAACACCGGACGATACATTAGTATACGAGTACCCCTCTTTTGTAGAGCTATCTCATACACGCTCTCATAGAGTTTTCTGAGTTCTTCTGGAGAGAGAAGTTGATCTCGGAGTAATTCACCCCTTCCTTCGGGGATCAGCCTTTCCATGGCAAAGGTATCTACACCCTCACCATTTAAAACCTCAATAAGCATAGGGATATCTCTGTAGTTGATTCGGCTTACAGTAGTCATGACACTGACCGTGAGAGAATGTCTCTTCATTTTCCGGATGGCATCTAACGTTTCCTGGTAGCTACCATCACCTCGAATAGCATCATTGATTCCTGGTTTTGACCCCTCCAAGGAAACCTGCACTCGACGCAGCTTGCGTAGATTTTTAAGAGCAACAGCAACGTCGTCTGAGATGAGAGAGCCGTTAGTAAGAATGTCATAGTAGGCGAATCCATGCATCTCATCGACTCGGTTCATCAGGGCAAAGAGTTCCGACCGACGAACAAATGGTTCTCCCCCAGTAAAGGAGAGAGAGCCTTGTCTATCCCACTTCACAAGTGCTTCGTCCATACGGCGAAGAACTAATTCAAGGTCAGCAAGCGGCAAATCCGCCATAGGATGGCCATTCTGGTAG
>JAUWYE010000024.1 GCA_030615965.1 Dehalococcoidia bacterium
GATCAACGACTACTTTTAGCTGGTGATTAAATCCTGGCAGAGAAAGCTTGCCTTTAATAAAGGAAAGGTATCTTTGTTTCATATCCTGTGCTTTCTCCAAAGTTCCTCTCTTTCCCTGGCGGAATTTCTGCTCAAAATAGACTTTCTCTATCTCCGTTTCTTGAGCCTGGCTATATCCCAGGGAATTCCCGGTGAAGAGCTTGATTCCATTGAACTCAGGTGGATTATGGGAAGCCGTGACCATAATTCCAGCGGCGAAGCCCGATTCCCGGGTGAGCAATGCCAGCGCCGGGGTAGGCAAAATGCCCAAGTCGACTACATTTATGCCACAACAAAGCAAGCCCGAGTTGACTGCTTCCTTAATTACATCCCTGCTTATTCTGGTGTCGGTAGCGATACAAGCTGTGGAATCTGGAGGCAGGGTAGTGCCTATGGCTAAGGCAACCAGGCGGCAGAAATCAGGCGATAAATCCTGGTTGACTATGCCCCTGATGCCGCTGGTGCCAAATAATTTCCTTGTCTTCATTCCTGCCTTAAGCTGAGCTAAATAAAACATAGCACTGAATTAAGTAGTTTGCAACAACCACACGGTATAATAGCATATGTTAAACTATGCCTTCCGGTCATAAGCAGCGCTGTTTTGGAAGCATATAATGACAAGGGAAATAGCTTGGGTTCTGCTAGCCACCGTTTCGCCTATTAGTGAATTAAGGGGTGGCATACCGTTAGGCATATCTTTGGGGTTGGACCCCTTGTTTACCTTCTTTATAGCGATCATCGCTAACGCCCTGATATTCTTCCCCGTCTTTTTTGCTTTGCGCCTTTTTTACGATAAGCTCCTGTTCCGAATTCCATTGTTCAACAAGTACCTGGATAGCGTGAGGAAAAGAGGCAAGCCGAAAGTAGAGAAATATGGCTTCTGGGGATTGACCTTGTTTGTGGCTATTCCTTTGCCTATCACCGGGGCATATACGGGTACTATTTTGGCTTGGCTACTGGGCATGGATTGGAAGAAAGCCTTCCCCGCCGTTGGGCTGGGTGTAATTGTGGCTGGCGTCGTAGTTCTCTTAATAACTTTGGGGATAACCAGCACCCTATGAAAACGAAGTTTTTCAAGGGTAACTAAATTAAATTCCAATAAGCAATTCAGAAGCGATTTTTGCTGTGGGCAGGCATAACCACAACCCTAGATATGGTTGGTACTGAAAGGCTGGGTATCCTTTGTGTACAGATACCCAGCCCTCCATTGGTTCTGCCACCTATGATATTAGCTTTAAGCCTTCCCTATTCTGAACATCTTGGTCCCGCATACGGGACATTGGCCTTGAGTGGCCGGCCTGCGGTTCTTCATGATTATGCTTCTGGTATTCTTCATTTCCCTTTTGGCGCGGCATTTCATGCAGTATGCTTGCATCTGTTCACCTCCCTTTTTATAAAAGAATAAGCCATCATCACTCGAATGTCAATAGTTTTTCCTTAAATATTCCATAAATATTGTCAAATATTGTCAAAAGTCTCGTTGCTTATGCGTATTATTCCCAATTCCAACCCGGAGAGGAAGTTCATCAGATGATTTGACACACAAGTTAGATGTGGAGTTGCTGTAGCACCTGACGTGCCTTTTGACTTGCCCGGGCACGGTGGCTGATTTGATTTTTCATCTCCAGTGGAAGTTCAGCCATGGTCTTACCTATCTCAGGAAGGAAAAAAAGAGGGTCATAACCAAAACCATTTTCTCCCTTAGCCTCAAAGGCAATCATGCCATGACACTCGCCATAGCATAACTCTGCACGGCCTCTTGGACTAGCTATAGCAATGACGCACTTAAAACGGGCTGTTCGTCTCTCCCAGGGAACGCCGTTAAGTTTAGCTAAGAGAAAGCTCACTTTCTCTGCATCAGTAGCAGCTTCACCAGCAAAGCGAGCCGACTTAACACCTGGCTCCCCGTTAAGGGCATCCACCTCCAGTCCTGAGTCATCGGCAAGAGCGGTGAGCTGGCTTAATTTGGCGTAAGTAATGGCTTTTAACCGAGCATTTTGTTCGTAGCTGTTCCCCGACTCTGTGACAATTTTTACTATTCCTTCTTCGGTAAGCGTGGTTATTTGGCAACCAAGACCATCTAGAAGAAAGCGATATTCCCTGATTTTCCCTGGGTTGGAGGTAGCTAAGAGAAGCTTCGGCATTTTGGCGTTAGATGTCTTGAAATCTTGGTGCCAGCTTCTTTGCCACTTCGGGCATGGTAGTATATTCCATTTCCTCAAGCGGCAGGCGATGTGGTTCAAACGGACCCATTCGGCGCAGGAAATCCGCCACAATGTTTGCTTGATGACGAACCTCATCGAAAGCAGGGTCATCGAAGAGGTCACGAGGCCCGACGAGCTTGCCATTGGCAAGTTGGAAACCAGCGGCTATTACTCTTGGTGGACCGTCAAAACGGCAAGGATTGCTTTCCCTGACAGCTACTGGCATTAAGGGGCCATGGTGCGAGCCTCTCATCCAGCCTTCTACTATGTTAACAGAAGCAAAGGGTTCCAGTATTTCACCAACAGCGGGAAATTTTCCCTGGGAGCGAACGATACAGACAGGGTCATCCTTGCCTATGTATCTGCCGGCCATGAGAGATAATCTTTGAGTAGAGGAGACAGCAGCGATTTCACCACTCTCCTTATGGTACACCGCTTTAACGGCATAGCGGCCTGGTGCGCCGAGAAAAACTAGCATGTCGTAAATCTCCTCAGGAGCGTTAAACCTGATTTTTTTGTGCTCTTTGACGTCGTGGACTTCAAAGGTGAAGCCAGAGTGCATATTGGAGGCAATAACCAGCCCAATGGTGTTAAAGGGGTCAGCAAATATTTTATATAGTGGTAAATTCCAGGCGCCAGACGCCGTCTTATCTGCCATAAATATGACTATGGTTTCAGCCTGGCGCTCGGAAAATTGCATCTCAGCTGTACCAGGTCCCAGCCCCTTGATATTACCGGAGAAAGCATCAGCTAGAAGGTCCTGCCCGGCACCATGTAGTTTCAAGCTCTTAGCTACATTGGTGCATTCCACAAATGTATCCCAGGCTAACTTGTGGATTTGTTCACTATCTTCACCCTGTTGGTGAGTCATTATCAACTGGAGGTCGTCGCCACAAACTGTAACGTGATAGTCTATGAGAAGCCCCTGGCCTTGGGCATGTTCCAGTTTTTCTTTAGCCTTTTGTATTACATCGGGGTGGCTGGAAGAATGTCCGACATAGCCGCCGACGTCCGCTTTGATAACACTTAAAGTTAATTCCATTTCTTCACCCCCTGCTGTGCTGCCATAGTTTAGCAAGAGAGAAGGTGAACGTCAACTTGGGATGAAAATTAGTCCCTCTTTGCTATTACCTAAAGCCTCCACCCTATTTTGGTGATAGAGCAAAGCAGTGTAAGCTGCCATTGCGGCATCACACAGGTCGTGGTCGAACATGTCTAAATAGGGCTTAAGACCAGGTAGAATTTCTCCTAGCTTATCCCTAAGGAAGCTCATCCCTTGTTTTGTAGTTTTCCGGGGCATGGTTTTACCAAAGAGGCGGACTTTGCTAGCGAAGGGATAGACCTCAATGACTTGACCAGCTTGCTTCACCTCGCGGCCAATGCTAGTTTTGAGCTCAATACCACGGTAGATCAAGTCCTTGATAAAAGTCTTCTTGCTGGTGGGATAACAGGGAATTCCTTGTCGCCTCAATTCTTGGTCACATTGCCTGTTCTTCCTTGGGAATTTTGGCTTGCAAGGACAACTTTCCTCAAGACAGCATAACCCCAGTGGCAAGCTCAAGGGGGCATCGATGGCTATTACTTGAGGTGAATAGAAATTTAACAGAGTGACGATATCTCTATTCTCCGTTAAGAAGCCAAGGTAAACAAGTTGTGATTTACCATCCAATCCCAAACAAGCGCTAGGTTTGGCTTCTGTTGAGGTTAAATCGATGCCAAAAAAAGTGGGATGCTTCACGTTACTGGAGAAGACTTTTTTCCTAACCGTTTTAGTATCTCTCTAGCTGCCACTATACCTGAGGCTGAAGCTTGGACTAAGCCTCGGCTGACACCGGCGCCATCGCCAGCAGCAAATATATTACCGATCTCGGTCTCTAAACAAGGGGTCAACTTTAGCTGACTAGAGTAAAATTTAACCTCTATCCCGTAAAGCAAAGTGTATGGAGAAACGACGCCCGGAACTAGTTTGTCCATAGCTTGAAGCATTTCCACTATACTCTTGAGATAGCGATAGGGGAGGGCAAAGCTCAAATCCCCCGGGGTTGCTGCTTTTAAGCTTGGTTCGATGGGATTATTCTGGAGGCGAGCTTGTGTGGAGCGGCGACCATCCATTAAGTCCCCCAATCTCTGCACTAACACACCGCCACTAAGGATATTAGCTAGCCTTGCCAGATACTTACCATAGGCAATAGGTTCATGGAAAGGCTCGGTGAAGGTGGTGCTCACTAAAAGGGCAAAGTTAGTGTTTTTTGTCCTGGGTTGGGTATAACCAATGCCATTGACCGTAATCACAGGGTCGGAGCCGCCTGTGGACTCCATAATCACCTCGCCTCCAGGACACATGCAGAATGTTCTAACCCGGTCATTGAAACTTCTGGAATAAAATTCGAGTTTTGATTCATACAATGTCGAAGTTAGCTTCTCCATGGTTGGCATTGGTACTTCGATTCGACAACCCACATCTACAGGGTTGGAATCAAGGCTTAGTTTAAGTCTCTCGGCTTCATTGCATAGCCATTCTGCCCCCTCCCTCCCCGGGGCTAAGATTAAGTAGCGACAGCTTAAGCTTTCACCATTGCTAGTTTCAACAGCTTTGACCGCACCATCGTCAACTACAATATTCCTAATTGTTGTTCCTAGCCTTATGTCTAATTTAGATGACAAATAATTTTGCATAGCCTTCAATGTTTCGTGACAAAGCTCTGTTCCCAAGTGACGCAATTTAACAGGGGTTAGTTTGAGCCCAGCTAAGGCAGCCTCTCGCTCCAGCTCAGCTGTATTTTCCCCCATTCCATAAACCTTGGGAGGGGCGCCAAATTTGAGATAGATAGAGTCAACATAATCTATGAGTGCTCGGGCTTGATCAAAACCGACCAATTCCTTGAGCCGGCCGCCTACTTGGGTGGACAAAGTTAGTTTGCCATCGCTGAAAGCACCAGCACCTCCAAAGCCACTTACTAAATGGCATGGGGAGCAGAGGGCACAGCACCCACTTCTGTTTTGAACGGGACAAACACGAGCATCAATTTCTCCACCCTTGTCCAGAAGCAAAACATCGAGGCCAGCATTACATAATTCCAAGCTAGCGAATATACCTGCGGGACCAGCACCAACTATAGCGACATCATAATCTTTGGCCATTGAGGTTCATTCTATGGTTATTGACGTAACCAAGCGGTTAAAAGTTTTCCAGATTTAAGGATTTCATCGGCTGCAGAGTATGGGTCGAGCTCTCCTTTTTCCACCCTCTCAATATAGCTACTCAGTTGCCCATCTTGCTCGATTAACCTGAGCAACTTATGAGTGAGTTTTCGTTCTAGAGTTTTTATGAAGTCCTGTTTTCGTTGGAGTTGGCGACGTTGTGAAAGTCGGCACTCTTTACAGAGGGCTTGGTAGTGTAATTGAATTTGTTTGTAAAGTTCCTCAATGCCGACGTCGTTAACTGCTTCTGTGGCTACCACAGGCATATTCCACCAACTTGGCTCACGAAGCTGCAGCATAGCTTGTATATCACGGACAAAGTTGTCGGCATCAGGATGGTCGGCCTTATTAACTACAAATATGTCAGCGATCTCAAATAGTCCTGCTTTCATCGTCTGGATAGCATCCCCAGATTCAGGACATAATATAACAATCGCAGTATCGGTCTTCTCCATAATATCTACCTCGCTTTGCCCTACTCCTATCGTCTCTACCAGGATAGTATCTTTACCAGCGGCGTCAAGCAACTTGATCACAGAGCTGGCAGTTTGTGGTAGCCCGCCCGTACTGCCACGAGTCGCCATACTGCGAATGAAAACTCCATCGTCAAGATAATGTTGTTGCATTCTTATCCGGTCACCTAATACTGCCCCTCCCGTGAATGGGCTTGAGGGGTCTACGGCAATTATCCCGACTTTTAAGCCTTGTTTCCGCATCAACGCTGTCAGCTTGTCCACCAGGGTGCTCTTTCCTACTCCCGGGGGGCCGGTTATCCCTATGCAGTGTGCCTTCCCCAGGTGTGGAGCGATGAGCTTCATTATTGTGGGCACTTGGCTGCTTTCGTTTTCCACCAGGCTGATGACGCGTGATAGGGAGACGTTTTCTCCCTTAAGCATCTGTTCCACTAGCCTCATAATTTTAGGAGTCATCCATTATAGGGTGAGGTTATTTTATAGCTTCCCCGATTATCGGTCAAATAAGTTTACTGATATGGCAGGAAGGGACGGAGCTCAATTCAATTGCGAGCTAAAAACGCCTGTAGACAGACACTAACAAAAATGGTTGGCGATTTTTGTCTTTCTTTACGCTGCCTTGCCCAGAGGCATTATATATAGGGGCTTAATTTGTTCCTCTACCTCGAGGACTTTCCTTACCGCTTCATCATGAAAGGCGCCGACTTCCACTGTGGCTAACCCCAAAGCCACGGCTTGAAGGTGGATGTTTTCACCTACGTGTCCCACCTCTATGTGAACGTATCTTTCTCCACGTCTGCCATATCTATAGGAAGTCCTGTGATAAAGAGCACAGATGACAATATCCACCGGGGCATCGATAATAAACTCTTGGTCCAGAGTTGCTCTGGCTAAATCTGGCCTTAAATCGGCCGGTTTGTGTAAGCTCAAGGAATGGGAGTCTGCTTCATAGTGGTAAATGCCAGCCTGTAATTCTTCGGGAGCTTGCTTTGCCTCGCTGTCAATGACACCTTGTTTGCCAACGAACACAAAAATCTCCAGGGGATAGGTAGCTCCGGCACTGGGCGCTGCCCTGAACTCTCTAGTTCCAGTGATGCCCTGAGCCGACCAAAGTATTTGACTCAATTGGGATAAGTCTAGTGGCTCCCTACGGTATCTACGAACCGCTCTGCGCCTTAGTATCGTTTCCTCTAATGAAACCTTGCCTTTCAACTGAGGAGAGGGAAGCTTAATTACGGTTTGCCTCATGCCAGATTCTTCGCTACCTCCAGAATGTCAAATAACATTTAGCCCTTGATAACGCCCATAGGTATAGCCATAGCCACTTTTCTAGAAATACCAGCCTGGTGAACCACATCTATAACTTCAGTGATATCTTTGTAAGCTTGGGATGCCTCCTCAGCTAGCGAAGAAATGTTTCCTGCCTTGATGGTAATACCTTTGTGCTCTAATTCTCGAACTACATCTCCACCCTTCATACTCCGCCTGGCAGCACCGCGACTTAACACTCTCCCAGCACCATGACAGGTGGAGCCAAAGCTCTCAGACATGGCCTTTTGAGTGCCCACAGCAACAAAAGAACAACGTCCCATGTCTCCGGGCACGAGCACAGGTTGCCCTACCTCCTTGTAGCGTCTGGGAGTATCCTTATGGCCTGCCGGAAAAGCTCTGGTAGCTCCTTTGCGGTGAACGCAAACCTTAAGCTTGTGACCATCTATCGTGTGTTCTTCTATTTTGGCTATGTTATGAGCGACATCATAAACTTGCTTCATGCCAAGTTTCTCAGGGCTTTTACCGAAAACTTTAGAAAAACTTTCTCTAACCCAGTGGGCAATGCACTGCCGGTTAACCCAAGCATAGTTAGCAGCACATGCCATAGCACCTAAATAGTCTTGGCCTTCCGATGATGCTATGGGAGCGCAGGCGAGCTGCCGGTCGGGGAGCTTTATCCCATACTTCGATACCGCCCCCTCCATGACACGCAGATGGTCAGTACATACTTGGTGACCGAAGCCGCGAGAGCCTGTGTGAATTAAGACTAATATCTGACCTATCTCAGTGATGCCCATAATGCTAGCTATGTGGGGGTCGAATATCTCCTTCACCACCTGAATCTCAAGAAAATGATTTCCTGAGCCTAATGTGCCTGCCTGAGGCATACCTCTCTTTGCCGCTTTATCGCTTATCTTACCGGGATCGGCACCACCGAGACATCCACCTTCTTCAGTAACATCCAAATCTTCCTCGGAACCCAGGCCACGCTTCACTGCCCAACGAGCTCCCTCAACCATCAACTGGTTCATCTCTTTTTGACTTACCTTTATCTTCCCTTCAGAGCCAAGGCCTGATGGCACATTAAGGAATAATTCATTAATGAGCTCATTAATTCTGGGCCGCACTTCAGCTTCGCTGAGACTGGTACGCAATAACCTTACACCACAATTAATATCATAACCCACTCCCCCCGGGGAAACTACGCCATCCTTAATATCCATTGCCGCCACTCCGCCTATAGGGAAGCCATAGCCCCAGTGGATATCCGGCATGGCAAAGGAGTAACCTACTATGCCGGGGAGAAAGGCAACATTGGCAACTTGCTCGGGTGTTTGTTCCTCACACATGGATTCCAGCATTTCCTTGCTGGCATAGATTAGACCAGGAACCCTCATGCCGGTTTTATAATTCTGGGGAATTTCCCAGCGATAATCATCTATCTTAACAAGCTGCCCTTGCCATCGTGCCATGTCCTTAGCTCCTAAATATCGAGAATTATCTGTGCTTTGTACCCACCACCATCTTTGCCTAACTTTAACATATGATATGTGGCTGCTTTTACCCCTATCTTTATCTTATGTTTCATTGGGTCAAAACCCTCCCCATAACAGGTAGCCTTAAGTTCATTATGAGTCAAATTTTCAATATCGAACCGGTTGAACAAAATATGTTTGACATCAAAGAGGTAAATGAGCTCATTAAGCCATTCAACGAGCAAACTATCTCTGTCCTCGCTGCTTACTTCCAAATCGAGGTGCAATTTCTCTTCAACGCTTTCAGGCTCAGTAATCAAACTGAACAGAGCCAGAGCAGCATTGGAAAAAAGCTCCTCGGCATCTGTCCCATAGGCGATGATGCCCACGTCAGAAGCATGGTCAATTATTTCAAAAGCCTTTTTCATTCCTCTAATGTCCATTATACAAAAATAGCAGCAACATCTCCATTTACGCTTGTTCTTTTTGCACTTCACTCAAGCTGTTGTTACAATCAATGCTGAGGACAGTAAAGGGAACATCTTGGCCTTGAGCTGCCCAATTTGGCAAATTACCAATTACCTTGTATTATAAGATGGCAATGGGCAAATGTCTTTGTCAAACTTGACTTTTCTGTGTGGGAAGTTATATGGTTCTAGCGATTCAAGGAGCAAATACTAAAGGCAAAGCGAATCTACAGTAGCAGCCCATTATAAGGAGTTTATCTGGAAGAGGTAGATGGTAATGCCCCCCCAGCAGTATATGGAATGTGCTCTATCTTTGGCTAGGTTAGCTATGGGATATACCAGTCCTAACCCAGCAGTGGGGGCAGTAGTTGTTAAAGATGGACTTGCTGTCGGCATGGGGTATACTCAGCCTGCCGGCTCGGAGCATGCTGAGGTTATGGCACTTCGTCAGGCTGGTGATAAGGCGCAGGGTGCTGCCATGTATGTTACCCTGGAGCCTTGCTCTCATTATGGGCGGACTCCACCTTGCACTCAAGCTATAATCGATGCCGGCATTTCAGATGTCCATATAGCCCTGCTTGACCCCAACCCCGTGGTTTCAGGGTGTGGGGTAGGCAGGCTAAATGAAAGAGGCGTCAAGACCCATATAGGTATATGTCAACAAGAAGCTTACGAAATAAATGAGGCTTATATTAAGCACATTACTACGGGTTTACCATTTGTCGTGGCCAAATTCGCTATGAGCCTTGACGGCAAGATTGCCACTAAAACCGGTGATTCTAAGTGGATAACCAAGGAAGAGGCAAGAAAGTATGCACATACCCTACGCTATACTGTCGACGCTATAATGGTAGGGGTAAACACCATTGTTGCTGATAATCCTCGCCTCACCGCTAAAGGTTGTGGTGGTAGAGGTGGCATAGGAAAAATGCAGCCTCTACGCCTGGTTGTTGATAGTAAAGGAAAAGTACCATTGAACGCTCATATTTTTGAGCCACCAGGCGAGGTTTTACTCGCTGTAGCAGCACCTTTTGACTCTGTAAAGAAGGAAAAATTTGTAGAGGCGGGTGCCGAGGTACTGGAATTACCAGCCAGGGAAGGCTCGGTAGATATTGTGGAGTTATTGAAGTTGTTGGGGAGGCGAGAGATTGTCACTGTCCTAGTGGAGGGAGGTGGTAAGCTTCTTGGTTCACTTTTTGACCACCACTTAGTGGATAAGGTATTGGCTTTCATTTCACCAATCATCATTGGCGGCTGTGAGGCTGTAAGTGTGGGGGGGAATGGCGTTGATAATATAGCTATGGCTCTGCACCTTAGTCGAGTTAACATCAAGAGTTTTGGCGATGATATATTAGTTAGTGGATATGTGGAGAAACGATTACCGCAAGAAGCGTAGGTTTTTAGGTGCATAGTATGTTCACAGGGATAGTTGAGGAGATTGGCATAGTTAAGGAAACAAGCCGAGACCGCTTAGCCTTCGAAGCCCATAGGGTGCTTGAAGGAACGAAAGTGGGCGACAGCATAGCTGCTAATGGTGTTTGCTTAACTGTTGTCTCCTTGGAAAATCGCGGCTTCAGTGTTAATGTTATGCCTGAGACGTTACGTTGCACTAATCTCGGTAGACTTCATTATAGAGACCAGGTAAATTTGGAAAGGGCACTGGTACTGGGGGGACGTCTGGGTGGCCATTTAGTGTTGGGTCATGTCGGTGATACGGGAGAAGTAATGGATGTAACTAGCGAAGAAACCGCGCATATTATGAGGATTTTGGCACCTGCTAAGTTAATGCCTTATATGGTAGATAAAGGCTTTATCGCTGTTGATGGTGTTAGTCTCACCATTGTAGACCTTGATGATTTTTCTTTTGTTGTGTCTCTAGTAGCTTACACTATGGAACATACTACGTTAGGAAGGAAGAGACCTGGAGACGCAGTCAATTTAGAAATAGACATCATAGCTAAATATGTGGAATGTCTTAAGGAGCGAAAAAGCCAAAGTTTAAACTTCGAGTTCCTTAGGGAATATGGATTTGTAGGGGGAACAGATGCTGGCTAGCATTTCGGATGCAATTGAAGATATACGGGCAGGCAAGTTTATCATTATCGTTGATGACGAGTCACGCGAAAATGAAGGGGATCTGGCCATGGCTGCCGAGAAGAGTACTCCTGAGGCAATAAATTTTATGGCTAAGCATGGTCGGGGATTGATTTGTCTTCCTATTACTGGTCAAAGACTTGACGAATTAGGAATACCACTGATGGTTACCAATAATACCTCACACTACTCCACTGCCTTCACAGTTTCTATTGAGGCAAAGAATAAAGTTACCACCGGCATCTCTGCCTTTGATCGAGCCCAGACCATAAAAACGGCGCTTGATCCTAATACCAGGGCGGGGGACTTGGCTCAGCCAGGGCATATATTCCCTATTCGAGCCAGAGAAGGTGGGGTGTTAGTACGAGCAGGACACACCGAAGCTATCGTTGGTCTGGCTAGACTAGCTGGACTTTATCCTGCTGGCGTCATATGTGAGATTATGGATGAAGATGGCACAATGGCCCGTCTGCCTCAGCTTGAGGCTATGGCTTCTAAGTTTGCCTTAAAGCTTGTAACTATCGCTGATTTGATTGCCTACCGTCTTCGTCATGAAAAACTGGTGCAAAGAGTAACTGAGGCTAGGCTGCCCACTACGTATGGCGAATTTACAGCCGTGGCTTATAAAAGTGTTGTTGATGCCGCTGAACATGTTGCTTTAGTTAAAGGTGATATATCAAATGATGAGCCAGTGCTGGTACGTGTTCACAGTGAATGCCTGACTGGGGACGTCTTTGGTAGTTTGAGATGCGATTGTGGGGCCCAGATTGAGATGGCTTTACAAAGTATAGCCAAAGAAGCTCGAGGTGTTTTTCTTTATGTGAGACAGGAGGGGAGGGGAATCGGGTTTCACAACAAGCTTTGCGCCTATGCTCTTCAGGATCAAGGGATGGATACTGTGGAGGCTAATATAGCCTTAGGGTTTGCTCCTGATTTGAGAGATTATGGGGTAGGTGCCCAGATTTTGGCTGACTTAGGTTTACATAATATCCGATTGCTTACCAATAACCCTAAGAAGGTAATTGGGCTGGAAAGCTATGGAATTAAGATAGTCGAGACTGTTCCTCTAATAGCCCCATCTACCCCCTATAACATCCACTATTTAGAAACCAAGCAAAAGAAGTTAGGACATATTCTAGGTATACAGGAGGGTAAGTAATGGCTAAGCATTATGAAGGTATCCTGATAGGAAAAGGGCTTAAGTTTGCCGTGGTTGTTTCTCGCTTTAATGAGTTAATAACCACGAAGCTGCTTGAAGGAGCAAGGGACGCTTTATTGCGCCACGGTGTCGCTGAGGGTGACATGGATATTGTCTGGACTCCAGGATGTCTAGAGATCCCACTTATAAGCAAAAAATTAGCACAGAGTAATAAGTACAATGCCATAGTATGCCTTGGCGCGGTAATTCGTGGCGGCACCCCCCATTCTGAGTATGTTGCTTCCGAGGTAAACAGGGGAATTGGCAGAGTGAGCTTGGATACTGACTTACCAGTAATACAAGGCATAATCACAGCTGATACTTTGGAGCAGGCTATCCAGAGAGCGGGGGCTAAAGAGGGTAATAAAGGCTTTGCTGCCGCAGTAAACGCTATTGAAATGGCAAATCTGCTTAAGGCTATTCAGTGACTTTATAAACTTTGTCACCGTGCCTTACTCTATCAGGAACTTTTATGCCCACAATGTCGCCGGGCTTGCCCTCGGTGATGTTAACGCGCTCGATCTGCATAGATTCTACAGCCAGTTCCATATCTGTAGTGCTGCCCTTGATATGGAGCTTATCACCTATTTTCAATGTGCCGCTTAGCTCTATACCAGCTACCACAGGCTGAGCAAAAAAATCCGTTACCTTGCCAATTTCCACTTCGCCCATCTTCAAATACCTCCTTTTAGGAGGATATCATACACTTTTTCCGACTAAAAATCAACATGGAGGACCAGTTATACCTTGACAAGTCGCGCTGCTATACTTATGATAGTAAATCAAATAAATCTAATCGGAGGTAGTATACCATGACTGAAAGAAAAGCAGGGCAACCATATGGTGCGGAGGAGCTACTTTCTTTCGACCGCATTAAGAGGGCTATGACAAGCAGGGTTTTGGATAGGATAGAAGACTTGTGGCAGGGAAAACAGCCCATAAGTGTTGAGCAGATGAATGAAGTGATCGCGGATGAATGGCAGAGAGTAAAGGAGGCGGTGAGGTCATCACCAGCAGCACGGGAAGCCTTCCGTAAGTATTTGGAACGCACCGTTGCTGAACAAATAGACAAGTTGATGAAAGAAGATAAAGCTGAGCTAGAATCATTAGGCGTTGTAGAAAAGAGTCTATAAATTGGTTTCACAAAATAGAGCTGAGCCAGACAAACAGGTCAACCAAGACCGGGATATAGGGCAGTTAATTAAACGCCTTGATATGTTAGATGAGAGGCTGGATAATATGGATTCTATAGTAACATCACTTATAGAAAGGGTGATGGGAAGGCCTCTTGTTATGGAAGTAACCTGCCCTAATTGTGGTCAAACTATACAGATCAATGTCACCAGTGGTGTAAGGCTGCGAGGTAAAGAATAGCCCTAGCAAGCATCGTATTTTTATCAATGTTTAATTTCTAAGCCACCCAATGACAAGTAATCTTCTATTTCTGCCATATTATCAAAGGTTTGCCCTGTTCAGCTATGTTTGATACAATCGTCAACGGGCGGTTAGCTCAGTGGTTAGAGCGCTGCGTTGACATCGCAGAGGTCACTGGTTCAAGTCCAGTACCGCCCATTTTTTCATGAAATTATGTTTACTTTCTAGATTTATAATGGAAAGTTTGAGATGAAATCAAAAACAAAGGATGAGCAACTGGAGCGGATGCGCCACTCCGCATCTCATATCATGGCTGAGGCAGTACAGTGTCTTTTTCCCGAGGCTAAATTTGGCATCGGACCGACCATTGAGAATGGCTTCTATTATGACTTTGAGTTGCCCCGCCCATTAACACTGGAAGACTTGCCTGTAATTGAGAACAAGATGAGGGAGATTATTATCCAGAATATACCGTTTGTTACGGAGGAAATGGGTAAGGATGAAGCGCATAAGCTCTTTGCTACCCAGCCTTATAAATTGGAGCTTATCGACGAAATCACCGATACTAGTGTAACCATCTATAAACAAGGTTCTTTCACCGATTTATGTCGTGGTCCCCATCTAGCCTCTACGGGTGAGGTAAAAGCATTTAAACTTACTCATATAGCTGGAGCATACTGGCGTGGTGATGAAAAGCGACCCATGCTACAAAGAATTTACGGTGTGGCTTTTGGAAGCCAGGAGGAGCTCGACGATTATTTATCATGGCAAGCTGAAGTCACTAAACGCGACCATAGGAAACTGGGCAAAGAACTTGACCTCTTCAGTACTCACGAGGAAATCGGTCCTGGCTTAATTTGCTGGCACCCCAGAGGTGCTTTGATTCGACAAATCATCGAGGACTTCTGGAAGGCAGAGCACATCAAGCGAGACTATGACATCGTTTACACTCCCCACATTGCCAAGCTAGATTTGTGGAAAACTAGCGGGCATTGGGAATTCTATCGGGATTATCTGTTCCCACCGATGGAAATTGAGGGACAGCAATATATGCTAAGGCCCATGAATTGCTTGGGCCATATTTTGATTTATAAAAGCAAATTGCGCAGTTATCGTAATTTGCCCTTGAGATATGCCGAATTAGGCACAGTATATAGGTATGAGCGAACTGGTGTATTATATGGTCTTGCCAGGGTCAGGGGATTTACTCAAGATGATGCTCACATTTTTTGCCGACCTGATCAGGTTGAAGAAGAAGTACTAGAAGTTCTGAACTTGGCACAATTCATGATGTCTAGCTTTGGCTTTGATGAGTATGAGTTGTTGTTATCAACGCGTCCTGAGAAATATGCTGGCACAGTTTCAATGTGGGAGGAGGCCACGGGATCCTTGAAACACGTTCTAGAGAAACTTGACTTGCATTACGAAGTGGACCCTGGAGAGGGGGTTTTCTACGGGCCTAAAATTGATATTAAACTCAAGGACGCTTTAGGGCATGTTTGGCAAGGTCCTACCATCCAAGTCGATTTCAATTTGCCACAACGCTTTAATGTCTGTTATATTGGTGAAGATGGCTTGGAGCATAATGTGATGATGATACATCGCACAGTTTTAGGTAGCATGGAGCGTTTTTTAGCTTGCCTCACAGAGCATTATGGTGGTGTCTTCCCGGTATGGTTATCGCCGGTTCAAACCATAATAATTCCCATAGCAGATCGCCATGTTGGCTATGCACATAAGATAGAGAGCGATTTTAAAAATGAGGGTATCCGAGTTCGGGTTGACGACCGCTCTGAGAGGATGAATTTGAAAATAAGAGAAGCCCAACTGGAGAAAGTCCCATATATGCTTATAGTTGGTAATAAAGAAATGACTTCATCCAGTGTGTCACTTCGCTTAAGGAGTGGCGAGAATCTGGGCTTGGAAACTCTGGTACAAGTTAAGAGTAGAATAAGGTCAGCTATAGAGACCAAGTCTTGAATACTGTTCCAGGGGGTAGAAGGAGCATAGTTAAAGAATTATTAACCAATAGGAGAATCAGAGCCAGAGAAGTTCGTCTCATAGGGGAAGATGGGGAACAGCTGGGCGTGGTGCCTCTACAGAAAGCATTGCAACTTGCTTATGAGCGCGGCCTTGATTTGGTGCAGGTAGCATCAACGATGACTCCGCCAGTATGCCGGATTCTTGATTATGGTAAATATAAGTATGAGCAAGCTAAAAAGGAACGCAAGGCGAAGAGGGGCCAAAGAGTTGGCTTACTCAGGGAGGTCCGTTTAAGACCCAAGATAGAAGAACATGACTTGCAGGCAAAAATTAAGACCACAAAGAAATTATTGGAGGAGGGCAATAAAGTACGGTTATTGCTAAGGTTTAGAGGACGCGAAGTTATTTATCCTGAACTAGGTTGGAATGTGCTGCGTAAAGTAGCTGAAGCCTCCAAGGAATTAGCCGTGGTAAGTAGCTCCGGTAATGCCGAGAGAAGTATAGCCTTGGTCTTATCCCCAGTTTCCCAGAAGAAATCTAAGGAGACAGAAACAGATGCCAAAACTTAAAACCCATAAAGGGGCAAAGAGTCGTTTTCATATAACAGGTAGCGGCAAGCTGATGCGCACCAAATGCGGCAAGAGCCATTTGAGGCGAAAAAAGGCTCCTAGAACTAAGCGCCTCTACGATGAAATGATCATGACCTCCTCAGCGGATAAGAAGAGAGTAAGGAGGCTTTTACCCTACAAATAGTGTAGGGAGGGAAAGTAGTTTATTTTGTTGCTAAAGAGAAAAAGATAACGCCCGAGGATTAAAGGAGGAAGAACTTGCCACGAGCCAGGAGTGGAAAAGTTACCCACAGACGACATAAAAAGGTGCTTGAGTTGACCAAGAGACACCGAGCTTCCAGGCATGCCTTATATCGTAGCGCTCATGAGTCCATGCTTCATGCCTTAGATTATTCCTATCGTCATCGTCGTGAGCGGAAAGGCGACTTCAGAAAGCTATGGATTACCCGCATTAATGCTGCGGCACGGGCTAGAGGACTTACTTACAGTCAGTTTATAGCC
>JAUWYE010000177.1 GCA_030615965.1 Dehalococcoidia bacterium
AAAGGTTTTTTTAAGAGGACTGACATAGACATCGGCAAGTTCAGCAATAAGCTCTTAGAAAAGCGGCGGTTGGTAAGAATCTATTACTATAATGCCGGGGTGGGACAAAGAGAAGAGCCAGAGCGATACCATGACCAGCAAAAATTCTTCGCCGGTATAACCACCATACCCTATTGTGAACTACGTCTGGGACGTTTGATTTATACCAATTGGCCGAATAGCCCGCCCTATGAAAAAGGAGTTGATATACTACTAGCTACCGATATGATAACCCATAGTTTTAAGAACAATTATGATGTGGCTATCCTGGTTGCCGGCGACAATGATTTTGTCGGTGCCATCCAGGCGGTAAAGGATAACGGGAAGAACTTAGAAGTGGCCCTATTTGGTAAAGAGCGAACTTCCATGCAGTTAAGGAAAGTAGCCGATAGAGTAATACCTATAAATGCCCGGCTGCTTAATAAGTGCTGGAAATAAACCTATGGGCCCCAAAGACCAGATATAAAAAAGGCAGCCCCTAAAGGCTGCCCCTATCTAAATTTCATGGTGGGGACGGGGGAGAGTCGAACTCCATCCTACCGAAATAATCTTAAAAAGCTTGTGCGAAAGGCGAGGCCTTGCTGTCAGTATCATATCGCATCGATGAGAATTGAAGTACATTCACACCAAAAATCAAAATTTTAGCCGACCGTCATTGTTCCTGGGAGCGTGCAGGATAAGTGCTCGCAGTTGTAACGAGCCTGTTTGGTTGTCTCCATCAAGCTGGCTAATAAAGCATGACAACCCAGGTATCGAGGTTAAGTGTATGCTCTGCGCCTATGGCCAGATGGTTAAAGAAGGCGGAGAAATACAGGAAATCACATCGTCGCAAGCTGATGAGATAAAGGAATATCTGGAGGGGTTCCGATGAGCCACAACAGTAATATCTTTAGACAGGCAAAGTAATTTCTGGACACGAAAAAAGGCACGGAAATGACCGTTGAGTGCCAAAAGAGGCAGCTACGCCAGGTTTCAGGATAATAAACCTGCTTCATAGAGCGAGAGAGCCCGATTGGTTTGAGGGCGAAAATGGCATTCTGCTTACCCAAAGTAGACATTATAGCATCCTATCATACACTTTATGCGACCTACTACATCGATGACATAGCTGTGGGGTGGCTCTACTGCCCTGAAAAGAGATCCCCCTTGGTCAACCATCACAACACGTTTAGTGGTTTGGCTCCTCTTATTTGAATCGTCCTCGTCACCAGATTCAACGGGCTCAGGGGGTAGCTTACAACCTCTGAGGCACATTCTAAGTTCTTCGGGATCTCCACGCCTAGGATCATCCCAATGCAAAGGTGGAGGTGGAAGTAGGGGTTCTAAGTCGAATTGGACAGTGAATTCAAGATGTTCCGACATCAGGTAGAGGTCTGTTGGAAATACATTCCATGAACGTTCGAGCTTATTGAATGTGTCACGGTACCAGTTGACAAGTTGCTGATAGTACCGAGGCAGTTTCCGATATGCTGCTCCCCTTGGTAACTTGTTCTTTAGTTCGTGGGCCATTACGCTAACTTCGACCATCTCCTTAGCAAGCGTTTCATCGATAGGCATGCCCCACTTCGTCTTGACTGGGATTACCGGCACAAAACCTTTGCTTATCATAATCACCTCCTTCTCTTAGTTCGGATGACCTAAAAAGGGCACCAGCCACCGCCATTCTAGTTAACGGTTCTAGTGCCCTTGTTTCATCTTTTCTCCCTGCCTACCGAACTGAAGCTACACTAGCATGTGCCCATACAGTCTTTTAATGTCCCGATGCGGTAAAGAATAGTGCTTTTTTTATGATTTGTCAATACCCCAGAAACACTTTTAAGTAATCTGAAAATGGAAATATAAGGGAGACCGCTACGAGTCGATCTACATCATCAGGAACATGACGCAAATATAAAAGCCTCAGTAAAACCTATCTGAGGCTTGTTACTATTCATTGGTGGAGACGGGGGAGAGTCGAACTCCCCGTCCAAGAGAAGCTGCCCAGAATATACTACAAGCTTAGTCAGCTCTTTTGTCTTACCTGACTAGCCTCTGCTGACCGAGTTTAGCCAGGCCAGCCGATAATTCTTTCACCGCTCTTATCGGCATCGGGGCGATGGCACCTCAATTTTTTGGCACCCAAATCCCAACCCATTGAGGTGAGGTCGGGGTGGATGTGCCACCTATTTAATTAGGCAGCAAGAACTGGTTCGTTGCCAGTTATTTTTTTGCCACTTGTTTTACGAGGGTAATGGCACCTCGGCTTGCAATTCTGTAGCATACTTCCCCTGTCGAACCCACACGTCCCCACT
>JAUWYE010000113.1 GCA_030615965.1 Dehalococcoidia bacterium
AGCTGGATAGAGCGCAGCCCTGCGGAGGCTGAGGTCGCGGGTTCAAATCCCGCCAGGCGTGCCATGGGCGGTTAGCTCAGTGGTGAGAGCGCCTGTCTTACACACAGGAGGTCAGAGGTTCAAGTCCTCTACCGCCCACCATAGGTAATTAAATTACCACAAGTTAGCTTCCGATTTTTGCGCCAGTTTCTAATCGCCCAAGTCTTACCTTCGTTTTCTGGTAGTTCATTTACCTTTTTGTTGTTTGCTTTGATGTTTTGCAGTATCATGCTAAATATTACTTTCTCATATAGCGATAAACTATATGACAAACCAAATGGTAGTTGGTAAAGGAATGTCTACCCTGCAAAAAGTACGGCCAAATTGTGAGTAAGCTGGCTATTCAGTTAGCCGGCAACCGAGACTGTTTCGCTGATGGCAATGATTTAACAGGTGGCAACGCTACCGGGGCTAGGTGACGAGATGTTTGAAGTGTTTTTCTTTATCCTTGGACTAGTCAATAGCCTCTTTCTAATTTTCGACTTTCTCATCAGAAAGACGAGACTGGTCATTCTGCAAAGAATCGGATGGGTCTATTTACTCTTGGCAATTCCTGCAGCCTATGGGATTGTCCTAGTCGCCCAGGAACAGAAAGCCATCCACTATGGTATCTTCTTGGGGATATTTTTGGCATTTCTGGTATTAGAGTGGCTGTATGATTTTGTATTGAAAATCAATTTTCGTGAGAATTGGCGGCAAAACTGGAAATGGCTAGCGCCCTACTTGGCTCTCTATTACGCGATGAACTATGGATTCGTGGTGATGCCGTGGAAAACTTCTTTGGCATGGGGACTTGTCATGCTCGGTCTTTTTATTATCCAAATAATCGCAAACTTAAGGAGTCACCCCAAAATCAATGGATAAGCCAGTACTGTGAGTATGGCTTCTATGTAGAGGCAGTCAGAGGGGAGCTTCACTTCAAGGAAGAGGATATAGCCAGTGGCAAGGATTGCTAACCTAGTCGGGGCAATAACGGCAAATGTCTACATGCTCCTGATAATCGCCGTTTTTATCTCACGTATTTTAGGGTGGCTTGAAATCGGACGCTGGGTCGGCTTTGCTTCTTCTCTCATCATTGTTCCCCTGGTTTATCTATTTGTAGTTGGTCTCGGAACAGGCCGGCGCAAGATTTACTTCGCATGGCTTGCATTGATGGTATTGTTTGCCCTTTTCGAACTGGTTGTTGACCAAATCCTCAGGATTGACCTTCGCAGTGCTCAGTGGACCGTGGTACCCTATGTAATGTTCTTCTTCGCCGCGACCGGCGGCATGATTGGCGTCGCATCCCAGGCAGGCAAAGCCTGGGCTATTACGACTGTCATTATCTTTCTTATCATGGCAATCCTAGCTTTCGTTCAACGTGGAATAACGGGTCTCTAGTCTAGCAGCACCCAAGACCTTCAATCTCGTCTTCGACAACGTAACACTTTTTGGGCACAATTTGTATACTCTGTTCCAGTCGTGGGGATTCGAACTTGAACACTGTCCGTTTGAGTAAGCAACTGCTGTATTGCCGGAGTCAGATGCCTCTTCTTAAACAAAAGTTCGGGAACTGTCCCCCAAGGCCCACCATTGGTAATAATATTACCATTCTGGAGATACGGGTAACCCATTCCTCGAAATTCTTCAATCATTTTTCAGGTTCAGGGTTTGGCATTTGAATTACCTTATCCTGTAAGGTGGTATTCCTCTGAGCCGGTAACCAAGTGCCTATTGACAATAAACTCACCGAGGACTACACTCAGTTTACAACGTATATGTTGACCGAGAATATTTTGAAAAGGAAGTAAATCATGGCAGCTATACCAGCCTTTGAAATTGGTGTCTGGAATGCCTGGATTTTCATGCTTATCAATTTCTTGCCTATGCCCATAATTATGAGAGTTCATAAAGGTTTGCTGGAAGACTCAATGAAATTATATGGCAAGGCTCATAAGAACGTAACCTATATTACGTGGGTACTTTGGGGTCTTGCCTTCGCATACTCTATTTTCCTGCCCCTGCGCCTGGGCACTATGTGGTTTTATGTGGGGCTTCCCATTGCCCTAGTGGGAACAGTTACTTATATCATGGTTATAGTGTCCTTTGTTACTACCCCGCTTGGCAAGAAGCCAGTGACCACGGGACTATACCGCTACTCCAGACATCCCATGTACATCACCCAGTTAGTAATGTTAATCGGTGTAGGTGTAGCCTCGGCTTCGTGGCTTTTCCTGCTGCTAACCATTGTGTACACAGGTCTTGGTTTCATATATGCAGGCTCGGAAGAACGCATCTGCCTTGAGAAATACGGTGATGCTTACCGAGAATATATGGGGAGAACGCCAAGATGGATAGGATTGCCGAAATCTTAAATACTAAAGAAAGGAGGTGATAACCATGATGGAAATGTGGACGGGACCCGAATTCACCAAGCGCAATCGCGGTCGCATGGGAGTTATGGGCAGTATTGCGACTTGGCTCGGCGTTGCATTCGCTATAGTCGGAATTATTGCCGAGGCAAGTGGCACATTTTTTATCGGCCTTTATTCGACATCCTGGTTTCTATTGGCAATCGCCAGCTTGATATTGAGCTTGGGTTGCTGGCTTGGCTGGGCAGTTGGCATTTATTTACACGCCAGGGAAACGGAAAGTAAAGAGTAAGGCTATCCTGATTTCATAGTCGCAGATTGTCTTATGTAGTCTTGCTCAGGATTGGTATGGGTGTATGCCCCTGGGCATTGGTGCTACCTACGCCTAGCCACCGAAAGTCAGTCTCATATAGAAAATCCAGTCGGGCTTTGAAGCTACTCAAAATTGACACCCACTACTGTGGAGGATAGAATCCTTGCTATCATAGATTTTCAGTTACCTAAACTATGATTCGAGTCCAGTATGTGTCCATGCTGATGTGGGTATTACCTCATATACTGTTATCCTCGGCTCTGATACCCAGAGTGCCTCTGCCTCATGTAGTAGCTGTTGTCTAAGCTTTGAACTCTCCCATATATCCCAATTCTCAAGTCTCGCCCAATTGTATAACAGAGCGGCAATAGGACTGCCTTTCACGCTTCTGATATGCTCAGCACTAACGAAACCTGGAAATGTCATGGCACATGACCTGAGCTTTCGAAATAGAGGTTGCATATCTGCATCCTTCTCCAGCTCATAACCTTCGATAACCTTTATCATTTTCCCCCCTTCTATTTGATGATAAATAACCGACTTCTATTTCCCAATCACTCTAGGCAGTAGGTTAAGGAATGAAATTTTATCCTCCTAATTGCTTCAGATGGGCAAAGTCTGTCCTGGAGTAAATATCCCAAATTAGCTTCCTATGCCTCCTGTGCAATCTGAAGTTTACCATACAAGCCTTAACTGTTTCAGTAGCACTATTATATTCAGCTTGGGTTGCTGGCTTGGCTGGGCAGTTGGCATTTATTTACACGCCAAGGAAACGGAAAGTAAAGAGTAAGGCTACGACAACCCTGAAGGCTTCTAGTAGCTCTTTCTCGATACTTCTTGCCCTTGAGCATTGTATAACACTGCCGTATCAGGACTACTATTATTCCAAACTGCTTTTCCAGAATCGAAACTAAAGCCGCCATATTCTGGGTGAATTTCATTAGTGTAAACCCTTATACTCTCCCCTGGCTGTAAAATATAAGCTGGAAAGGTAAGTGAAGGGTATCCCTCAGATATGTCTTTGATTACCCAACCTTCTAAATCTACGGGTTCGCTACCCAGATTTTTAATTTCTACATACTCGTCAGATTCAGTGCGTGGCTCGAGACCATCATAAAATATTTTAGTAATTTCAACATTGGTTGCTGTGCTTGGCGTTGGAGTGGGTATTAGCCGATAGGCCACCACTGAGATGGCTAGTAGAAGAGCCAACCCTAGAATCAAATACTTTCTGTGTCTGTCTCTAACTTCAGCCTCCTTCATCAGGCAAAGGGGTGCAGTTCGCCAACTAATCCTAATTATACCACTTGCCAGTTCAGTGAGGTTTGAGGATAGCTTGAAGTTTTATGAGGCACCTCTGATTTAGCCAGGGTCACACAGGTTATGGTCACGGTATAGCAATGTTGGCAACATACAGGACAAATCGATTCCTCGTCCTTGGTATGCGAACAGGAGTGTATAATGGGCTTCTGTTCTGTGTCACCTAGTTGTATAATTTGGATTACCCAAAACCATAAATCGTGAGGTGACCTGATGACTCAATTTCAATACTCTGCCGAGCTATCCAAGTATTTGAACAAGGTGGAAATTGAAACAGGTCGCAGA
Source organism: Dehalococcoidia bacterium (assembly GCA_030615965.1). Lineage (GTDB taxonomy): Bacteria > Chloroflexota > Dehalococcoidia > GIF9 > AB-539-J10 > RBG-13-51-36. The sequence goes on from JAUWYE010000113.1 coordinate 4,309, forward strand.
GTTGAGTTTCGCTTTGCTGCTGACCTCGGACTAGCTGGTATGACTGCCGCCTTCAAACCAGACCCCTCTTGTATCCTCATACTGCTTAAGGAGGGTACCGATTGGGGAAACCCACAGCACGAACACACTATCGCACATGAAGCCACCCACGGTTACTTGATATACAAACTAGGATATTCGTATCCCAGAACAAAGCGTAAACCAGCGAAGAATGAAACAAAACATGTAAGCCTTCTCTTTACTATGATTGATGATATTGTTGTAAATAGGATTATTCAAAAAGAAGGATTTCCTCCTTTATCTCCACGATATCTTAGTATGCTAGAAAGAGAAACAAAGGCCGCCCGTAAGGGTAGTGATAGACCGTATGACGAGTTTTCATATGACCCTTTGTTTAAGGATAGGTTCATGGTCTTTCGTTACATTCTTGCCTGGGGTTTCGTTAACTATTGCGATTTGAAACCATACGCTAGAAAGATAATAAACAAGTACCTAAAGGCGTTCGAGAAATCGTTTGCGAAGCAATTCACAATGGCTGACCAAATCAAGAAGGTTATCCTACAGCACGACATTTTCAGCCCACACGGGCATCGCAAAACGATAGAAGCTGTAGCAAGATTATGGCATCTAGATGATTTAGTTGGGTTACAGAGTAAATAGCATCGGTACCCCGATACGCCTCCTCCTTATCACCCATAACCATCCTGAGGGGAGATAAGGTCTTGATAGAGAGTTGGAGAAAGGAGTATAATGCCCACTCAGGTAATGGGCAGTATGCCACAAAGAAGCCCAACTCCCCATAGGGGAGGGGCTGTTTTAGGCAACGATAACGCTGGAGGTGTTTAAGATGAGCAACGCGAAAGAAGCTAAAGTAAGTATTCGGCGCATGGTACGTGACGACATTCATGAGGTTCTGGCTCTTGATAGGATAATTAGAGGCTCGGGGCGCGATGTTATCAGTTACGAAGACATAGCTGCTGCTAATCCTGGGACACCGCCTGACTTGAGTTTTATAGCTGAGGTTGATGGTAAAATAGTTGGCTTTTCGATCAACCGGTCGATGTATCTAATGGTACCGCTTACTGAAGTGTGCATTATTCACGCTATA